>DASTEX010000526.1:0-2209 GCA_035709185.1 Gemmatimonadales bacterium | reverse complement strand
CCTGCTCTCGCCGGTGCGCGAGACGGTGAGCGGACTGCCCGATCCCGCGGCGACGCGGGTGCACGTGGTGCCGGAGCCGGTCTGACGAGGAAAGGCAGGAAGGAACCCCACCATGGCGCGCTACGGGATGGTGATCGACCTCGACCGCTGCACCGGCTGCCAGGCCTGCGTGGTGGCCTGCAAGACGGAGAACAACATCCCGCCGACGGGGACCGAGGAGGCCGGGCGCCGGCGCTCGATCTCCTGGATCCGGCTGGCGCGGGTCGAGGAGGGCGAGCACGGCGGTTCGACCGGGGCGGCGCTCGTCCCGGTGCCGTGCATGCATTGCGAGAACCCGCCCTGCGTCAAGGTGTGTCCGGCGTCGGCGACCATGATCGGCTCGGACGGGCTGGTCAGCCAGGTGTACGCCCGCTGCATCGGCTGCCGCTACTGCACGACGGCCTGCCCCTACACCGTGCGCAGCTTCAACTGGAAGCGCTTCGACTGGCCGGAATCGATGGAGCCGGGGCTCAACCCCGACGTCTCGATCCGCCCCAAGGGCGTGGTGGAGAAGTGCAGCTTCTGCAACCACCGGCTCCAGCGCGCGGCGGATCGGGCGCGCGCCGAGGGGCGGCCGCTCGAGGACGGGGAGTACGTGCCGGCCTGCGTCCAGAGCTGCCCGGCCGGAGCGATGGCGTTCGGGGACCTGGACGACCCGCGCAGCCGGGTCGCCCAGCTCGCGGAGAGCCCGCGCGCGTTCCGGCTGATGGAGGAGCTGGGCACGCGCCCGAAGGTGATCTACCTGGCCAAGGGGGAATGACGTGGACGCGATCGCGATCGCCAGCCCGCTGAAGCAGGTCCGGGTTCCCGCCAACCCGCTGGAGCAGGACCGGGCGCTGGTGCGCCCGATCGAACGGAGCGGATGGAAGTTCTGGGCCTTCTCCCTGGTGCTGGTGGGGATCTGGCTGTGGGGGATGGGCGCCTGGATCCGCCAGCTCGAGAGCGGCCTCGAGGTCACCGGGCTCAACGTGCCGGTGTACTGGGGGCTCTACATCACGAACTTCGTGTTCTTCATCGGGATCAGCCACGCCGGCACGCTGATCTCGGCGATCCTGCGGCTGTGCAACGCGGAATGGCGCCGCCCGATCACCCGTGCGGCGGAGATCATCACGGTCCTGGTGCTGTTCTTCGGCGCCGGCTGCGTGATCCTGGACCTGGGCCGTCCCGACCGCGTCCTCAACGTGCTGCTGCATCCCAACTTCCGCTCGCCGCTCGTGTGGGACGTGTGCTCGATCAGCGTGTACCTCACGGCGAGCATGGTGTACCTGTTCCTGCCCCTGATCCCGGACATCGCGCTGCTCCGGGACCACACGCGCAGGCACCGCTGGCTCTACCGGCCCCTGGCGCTGGGCTGGACCGGGACGCCGCGGCAGAAGCGCAACCTGAACCGGGCGATCGCGGTGATGGCCGTGCTGGTCATTCCGGTGGCGGTCTCCGTGCACACGGTGGTGTCCTGGGTGTTCGCGATGACCGTGCAGCCGATGTGGCACTCCACGATCTTCGGGCCCTACTTCGTGGTGGGCGCGATCTTCTCGGGCATCGGCGCCATCCTGATCGCCATGGCCGTGGTGCGCCGCGTCTACCACCTGGAGGCCTACCTCAAACCGATCCACTTCCACCACCTCGGGCTCCTGCTGCTGGTGATGGCGCTGTTGTGGGTCTACTTCACCTTCGCCGAGTTCCTCACGACCTACTACGGCTCCGAGCCGTCCCACATGGCGGTGTTCCGGGCCAAGATCTCGGGCCCCTACGCGCCGCTGTTCTGGACCATGATCGCCACCTGCTTCGTGATCCCGTTCACCCTGCTGGTGATCCGCCCGGTGCGCTCCAGCATCTGGGGCTGCGTCACGGCGGCGGTCTCGGTGGAGATCGGGATGTGGCTCGAGCGCTACCTGATCGTGGTGCCGAGCCTGTCCCATCCGCGGCTGCCGCGGGCGGACGTGGCCTACCAGGCCTCCTGGGTGGAGTGGGCCCTGCTGGCCTCGTTCCTGGCGTTCTTCGTGTTCCTGTACGGGGTGTTCAGCCGGTTCTTCCCCATCGTCTCGATCTGGGAGATGCGGGAAGGCCGCGAGCACGCGCTCGACGAGGTGGTGGAGCGCGTCCGCAAGGTGCTGCCGGGCGTGCCGGAGGCGGCCCCGTGAGTCCCCTCCTCGGGAGTCGTGCCATGCCT
>DASTEX010000525.1:0-3115 GCA_035709185.1 Gemmatimonadales bacterium | reverse complement strand
CCTCCCGACGGCGTCGATTGCCGAGGTCGAGCTGGAGATTCCCGAGGCCACCCGGGCCCTGGCCGAGGCACTCGCGAAGGACAGCATCGCCCTCATGGTGGTGCGGGAGGCGGACGGCTTCATCGACTCGGGCTGGCTCGCCAGCCGCACCCTGGAGCGCACCAGCGCGCGCCCGCTCGGCCCCGACGTCGTGCGGGTCCGCGCCTGGGTGAATCCGTCCAAGCAGTTCTGGAGCGAGCTGCAGGTCGAGGCGACCTACCGCGCGATGGCCGATCCCTCCCGCCCGGAGCGGGAGCTCGATGTCCTGCTTCCCGCCGATCATCCGCTCCAGCGCAAGGTCGTCGGAGTGGTTCGCCGCCTGGTTGGCCAGTACGGGGATCCGGCGGCGCTGGAAGCGCTCACCCCGCCCCGGCCGGTGGTCAAGCCGGACACCACAATCAAGCCCGATACCACGAAAGCCGGATCCCGATGAATCGCGTCAGCCGAGTCCTGGTGCTCTCGCTCGCGTTGGCAGGCAGCGCGGCCGCCCAGGCCCCCAAGTCCACCTGGGCCGATGCCGTGCTCACCGATCTCGACAGCAAGGCGCCGGGGTATGCTACCACCGCAAAGCAGATCTGGGGATTTGCCGAGGTGGGATACCAGGAGGAGAAGAGCAGCGCCCTGCTGCAGGACCGGCTCCGCGCCGCGGGATTTTCCGTCGAGGCCGGGGTGGGAGAGATGCCCACCGCGTTCGTCGCCTCCTACGGCAGCGGCAAGCCGGTGATTGCGATCGTGGGGGAGTTCGACGCTTTGCCTGGTCTGTCCCAGGACGCGGTTCCGGTTCGCAAGGTGCTGGTCGAAGGCGGGCCGGGACATGGCTGCGGCCATCATCTCTTCGGCACCGCGGCGGCCGCGGCGGCGATCTCGGTCAAGGACTGGCTCGCCCAGGGCAAGCGGCCCGGGACCATCCGCTTCTACGGGACGCCGGCGGAGGAGGGAGGCGGCGGAAAGATTTACATGGTGCGGGCCGGAGCGTTCAAGGACGTGGACGCCGTGGTCTCCTGGCACCCGGGTGATCTCAACCAGGTAACTCGCGCCACGACCCTGGCGAACAACAGTGCCAAGTTCCGGTTTCATGGAGTCAGCGCGCATGCTGCCGCGGCACCCGATCAGGGACGCTCCGCGCTGGACGGGGTGGAAGCCATGAACGCGATGGTGAATCTGATGCGGGAACACGTTCCATCGGAGGCCCGAATCCACTACATCATCACCAGCGGCGGAAAGGCGCCCAACGTCGTTCCCGATTTTGCCGAGGTGTACTACTACGCCCGCCACAGCGACATGCGGGTTCTCGACGGCATCTGGGAGCGGATCATGAATGCCGCCAAGGGCGCCGCGCTGGGTACCGGGACCACGATGGATTTCGAGCTGGTGAATTCGGTGTACAACGTGCTGCCCAACGATGCCCTTGCCGACGTGATGCAGGGAGCGCTCGAGCGGGTGGGCGGTTACGCGTATTCGCCGGACGAGAAGGCGTTCGCTGAGAAGATCCGGCCGTCACTCACCGGGACCCTCCCTCCGATGGATGAGACGACGCGGGTGACCCCGCCGGAGACCGGGGTCTCCCCCGGCTCCACCGACATGGGCGACCTGAGCTGGGTGGTGCCCACGGTGCAGCTCTCGGCGGCCACCTGGGTGCCCGGCACCCCGGCCCACAGTTGGCAGGCGGTGGCGGCGGGCGGGATGTCCATCGGCTCGAAGGGAATGATGGTCGCGGCCAAGACGATGGCCCTCACCGCGATCGAGCTGTTCAGCAACCCCGCGCACCTGCCCAAAGCCCGGGCGGAGTTCGACAAGCGGCTGGGAGGATTCGTCTACAAGTCGAGAGTGGGGGACCGGAAGCCGCCGCTGGACTACAGACGGTAGGTTGTGGGACGGTAGGACGGTAGGGTCGTCACCCTGAGCGCAGCGAAGGGGTAGATCTCGATGAACGAGAGGAGGGGGCCATGAGCACGATCACCGTCGGGAAGGAAAACTCCACTTCCATCGATCTCTACTATGAGGATCACGGCTCCGGCCCGCCGGTCGTCCTGATCCACGGCTGGCCCCTCTCCGGGGCTTCCTGGGAAAAGCAGCTTCCGGCGCTTCTGGGCGCGGGTCAGCGGGTCATCACCTACGATCGCAGGGGCTTCGGCCGGTCCAGTCAGCCGGATTCCGGCTACGACTATGACACCTTCGCGAGCGACCTGAACGAGATCATGACCCGGCTCGACCTGCGCGACGCGACCCTGGTCGGTTTCTCCATGGGCGGCGGCGAGGTGGCCCGCTACCTCGGCAGGTACGGATCCGAACGGGTAAAGCGCGCGGTCTTCATCGCGGCGATCCCGCCCTTCCTGCTCAAGAAGGGCGATAATCCCGACGGCCTGGACCGAAGCATTTTCGAAGGAATCAAGAAAGCGATCGTCGCGGACCGTCCGGCCTTTCTCTCCGAATTCCTGAAGAATTTCTACAACGTGGACGATCTGGGCGGGAAGCGGATCAGCAATCAGGCCGTGCACCTGAGCTGGATGGTCGCCGCGGGTGCCTCGCCCAAGGGCACCCTCGATTGTGTGCAGGCCTGGCTCACCGACTTCCGGGATGACCTGAACAAGATCAGTGTGCCCACGCTGGTCATCCATGGGGATGCGGACCGGATCCTTCCGATCGCGGCTACCGGATCACGCATCCATGAAGCGGTGACGGGAAGCCGTTTGGTGGTCGTGGCGGGAGGACCGCACGGGATCCTCTGGACCCATGCGGAAAACGTGAATTCGGCCCTGGTGAAGTTTCTGAAATAGTGGTCAGTGTTCGGTGGTCGGTGGTCAGGGGTGTCACCCTGAGGGAGTGAAACGACCGAAGGGGCAGGTCTCCATGGAGAGATCGGCCCCTTCTCCTTCGCTGCGCTCAGGACGGCGGCTGCGCTCAGGGTGACATGGCGGCAGTTCCCGCTGAGAGCTGGAGGTTAGCAGCGACCTCCACCGATTTGACGTGACACTCACCCGAGGTGACGGCGATTGCAGTTCGGCTCCACGAGTGGTACCCGCCTTTTGAGACTCTAACCGTATATGTCCCTGGCCGTTCAGTGGCGCCTTGGAAA
>DASTEX010000524.1:0-2313 GCA_035709185.1 Gemmatimonadales bacterium | reverse complement strand
CGCGCCCGCAGCAGCATCAGCGGCTCGGCCGCTTGCATGTTGGCGACGCTGCCCCAGTGGCCGGCCCGCTCCCGGAGCGAACGCAGCGAGCGGGGGTGCGGGTACGGGCGCAACTCACTCCGATAGCAGCGCATCGCGTCCAGCTTCCGGTCCAGTTCGGCCGAGATGTCGATGAAGACCGTCGGGGTGAACGCCCGGTCCCGGAGGCTGGCCGTCCACTCGCTGCTGGACGGCGTGTGGAAGGCGTAGAGATGCCGGACCCAGGGCGCGGCGAAGGGCCGGGTGGCGACGTCCACGGCCTCCGCGATTCGGACGTGGTCGGCGTTCACGTCGCCCCAGTGGTGGGTGTAGACCACCGTCGGGCGGAATTCACGGATCTCGGCCTCGAGCCGTTGGATCAGCTCCAGGTTGCTTCCGGTGTCGAGCCGCTGGTCGGGGAAGCCCAGGCCGACCGTCGTCGCCCCCAGGTAATGCGCCGCCCGCTGCCAGTCCCCGGGCTGGTCGTGCTCGCCGTCGCGGTAGCGGATGGATTCGGCCGAGCAGACGATCAGGGCGCGGACCGTGTCCCCGGACTTGAAATGGCGGATCAGCGTGCCCCCGGGCCCGAGCACCTCATCATCGGGGTGCGCGGCGATCACGAGGACGCGCCGGCCCTGATGGAGAGACGAGACCGGAGCTCCGGCACGCTCGGCGAGGGCCTGACCGAGGGACATCGGCACCGCGGCACCACCGTCTTCCTCGAGGCCGGAGAGCCGCAAGCCCCCGTCGGGAAACCCGACCACCAGTTCCGAGGAGGACGCCGCTTCGAGCACGGGCTCCACTCGACTCGAGCGCGAGGGTAGCCGCTCGACCTGGTGCACCCAGATCCGCCGCCCGCCGAACCAGAAGTACGCGCCCGGATAGGGCCGGGACAGCGCGCGGACCCAGCGGTCCAGCGTCGTGGAGGAATGGTCCTGCCACCGGATGAGGCCGTCTTCCGGACGCCGGCGGAGGTTCAGCGGAAGGCGCCCCAACGGCCGGTGGGAGACCTGGGCTCGGGCGATCCGCGGCCACTGCTGCAGCCACAGCTCCGCCGAGGCGGCCGAGAGCTTTCGGTAGAGGGTAGCCGCGGTATCCTCGGGCTCGATTCGGCAGGTGGCCTGCCCCACCACGGTGCCGCCATCCAGGTCCTGGGTATAGCGAAGGAGAGTCGTCCCGGTCTCCTCGGCGCCGTTGATGATGGCCCAGTTGACCGGTGCCGGTCCGGCGAGTGCGGGAAGGAGGCTGGCGTGAAAGCCGTAGACCCCGAGCGGGAAGCTGTTGAGAAACGGTGGTCGGAGAATCTCCGAGATCCCGGCGCAGAGCACTCCTTGGACCCCGGAAGCGCCCAAGGTCTGGTAGGCCTTGGGCGATTGGATCGAGGGGACCTTCACCAGGGAGATGCCTGCCACCTCACCATCATCGGGCCACGGGGTTCCGCCCGCTGCCAGCCCCAGGCTGGCGTCGTCCAGGGCCAGGATCACGGCTGGCCGCCAGCCGCCCGGCTTCACCAACCCCGTCAGGATGTCCTGGGCTTCCGAGACCCCTCCCACGTAGGCGAACGATCGGTCGGGGACGGGGTGAGTCGACACCGATGGCTCCGTGGATGTGCCGGTGCGAAAGGAGGTTAGTAAGTCTGGCGGGTGGCGCGAGCCCTAAGCTAGAGGCTCTCGGGAGCAAGCACAACCCAGGGGCAGGCCGGCCGCCGGTGTAAACGCAACAGTCCTGATGCATCGCAGCCACAGGCCCTGTTACCATCCGCGGCCCGCACGGGCCCGAACCCGCGAAAGGTGCCCGTCTTGCGCCGGTGGGAACGAACAGGTATCTCCTGTCTTCCCGCGAGCACGATCATTGCTTCGCTACAAGGGATTCCCGCGATCTTGGCAACGCTTCCGCCAGTCCGACACGACGCCGTGCCGACTGGCTTGGTCTGAGAGCCGAGCCGGAGGCTGCCGCTTCACGGCCGGAGGATGCAGGCGATGCCCCAGCACCGGTCCTCCCTTGCCTACATCACGATGGTCGTGGTGGGTGTCGCCTTGCTGCTCACCTGCCAGTCCGACCACACGGTCGAGCCCCCGGAAAGCTTCCAGGCCGCCGCGCCGACGGTCCAGCCCCGTCTGGTCGGCGGCGAAGTGTTCGTCGGCGCCGGGCAGATCGCTCGGTGCGACGGATCCGGCGACGAGGCCACGGCCACGCTGCTCGATCAGATCCCGGGGACGGTGTTCGTGCTGGGAGACAACATCCGGGTCAGCGGTAGCACCGCCGATTTCACCGATTGCTACGGCCCTTCCTGGG
>DASTEX010000523.1:0-2818 GCA_035709185.1 Gemmatimonadales bacterium | reverse complement strand
CCGCTGCCCGCCTGCCCGCCTGCCCGCCTGCCCGCCTGGTTAATCGAGTCGCTCCCTGAGCTCAACCCGCAAGAGCCAGAGACTGATCCCCGCCTGGATCGCCACACTGCCGACCGAGAGCAGCCAGAGCTGGCGCAGGGTAAAGCCGGGTCGGGTCGAGAGCCAGAGGGCCGGGGCCACGAACAGCAGGATCCGGCTGCCGCTGCTCACCAGCGAGGGGACGGTGTTGCCTAACGCCTGGAACATCCCGGAGCAGGTGAAGATCAGTCCGGTGGCGACGAAGTTCCACGAGATGAGACTGAGGAACTCCGCGCCGACCGCGATCACCGGCTGCTCGCCGGTGAAGACTCGCATGAACCAGTCCGGCTGCCACTGGCAGACCAGCGTGAGCAGCAGCATGATGGCGCTTCCGAGCCCGGCGGCCGACCGGAACGTCTGGCGGACGCGTTCGGGCTGGGCGGCGCCCACGTTCTGACCTGCCAGCGGCGCGGCCGCGAAGGCGACCGCCATCGCCGGCAGGAAGATCGCCTGCAGCACCCGCGAGCCCAGCCCGTACCCCGCCTGGGCCTCGGCGCCGAACGGGCGAATCACCCAGTACACCACCGCCATGTAAACGAACATCAGCCCGAATTCGCCTCCGGGCGGCAGGCCGATGCGGAAGATCCGGCTCCAGGTGGCGGAGTCGGGCCGCCACTGGCGCGAGTCGAACCGGACCGCCTTTTCCAGCCGGGAAAACACCAGCCACATCAATCCGATCCCGACGACCATCGAGATCGTGGTGGCCAGCCCGGCGCCCGCCACGCCCATCGGCCGGCCGGTGAGCCAGCCGGCGATCAGCACCGGTGAAAGCAGCGCGTTGATCAGGACCGAGACCATCTGGACCAGCACCGTCGGTTTGACAATGCCGGTGCCCCGCAAGGCGGCGCCCATGCTGACCAGCGGGAACTGGAGCGCCAGACCGGGAAGAAACCAGTGGAGAAACGTGGTGCCGGCCGCGACGGTTGCCGGGTCGGCGCCGAGCCGTTTCATGTACCAGTCGACCAGGACGACGCCGACCAGCAGCGTGCCGGCCAGGGCGAATGCGGCCAGCACCAGGCTCTGGTTGAAGACCCGATTGGCGTCCGCCGGGTCCTTGCGGCCGATCGCGTGGGCGATCAGCGCCATGGTCCCCACTCCCAGAATCTGGGTGAGGGCCATCACGAAGAACTGGACGTTCCCGGCCGCGCCCACCCCCGCAATGGCGCTGTCACCCAGCTGCGCCACGAAGTAGATGTCGACCAGGTAGTACAGGGTCTGAAATACCATCCCGGCGGCCATGGGAACGGCCAGCCGGATGAGATGTCGCGGGATGGATCCCTGAGTCAGATCGTGCATGGGCACACGAATGCAGAGTGCAGATTGCAGAGTGCAGAGTGCAGAAGTGGTTGCCGGCTGAAGTCCCGGAGAAAATGTCGGGTTCGGATCCCTTCTGCAATCTGCACTCTGCATTCTGCATTCTGCATTCACTCTGCCGTCGGAGTACTTTCCCTTTTCCATGCAGCACGCTCCCCCGGCCGCGGCGGGCCGCACCACTCCGGTCGTCTGGCTGGTATCGCTGGCCTGGCTCGGGCCTGCCCTGCTGGCCATGTTCCAGACCTACATGCAGGGCCGCCTGGGGCACTGGGACCCTCCCCCTACCTGGCGCAACCTGCTCTGGGAGGGCGGCGACTGGCTGATCTACGGCCTGCTCACGCCGATCGTCTTTCTGCTGGCGCGCCGTTTCCCGATCGAGCGCCGGGGTCTCTTCCCCCATCTGGCGGTTCATCTGGCAGGCGCCGTCCTGTTATGCGCCGCCTGGGCCGCGGGCGGCCGGGTGCTGCACTGGATCCTGTTCCGGGAGCCGCCGACCGCCGGGGCCTTCATCAGCTGGTTCTTCATCAGCCTCCCATTCGGCGTGGCGGTGTATTTCGCGGTCCTGGGGGTAGAACACGCGGTCTTTCACTTCCTTCAGGCGCGCGAGCGTGAGACTCAGGCAGCCCGCCTCACGGCCCAGCTGGCCGAGGCCCGGCTGGGCGCGCTCCGGATGCAGTTGCAGCCCCACTTTCTGTTCAACAGCCTCAACGCCATCACGGTCATCGTGCGGGACCGCGACCCGGCCACGGCCACCCGGCTGCTGGAACAGCTGGGCGACATGCTCCGGCGGGTCATGCGGCAGGACCGGCCCCAGGAGGTCAGGCTGGCAGAGGAGCTGGATTTCGTGCGCCAGTATCTCGCGATCGAGGAGGTCCGATTCTCCGACCGGCTCCGGGTGGAGTACGCCATCGATCCTGCGCTCGCGGCCGCTGCCGTACCGGAATTCGTGCTTCAGCCGCTGGTGGAGAATGCCGTGCGGCATGGCGTCGCCCGCCGGACCGGGCCGACCAGGGTACGGATCAGCGCGCGGCGCGAAGGCGACGATATGGTGCTCTCGGTCAGCGATGAAGGTCCCGGGCTCGCGGCCGCGGCGGAACCGGTACCGGGCGTCGGGCTGTCGAACACGCGGGAACGCCTTCGCACCTTGTACGGCGATCGAGCCCAGGTGTCTCTTAGCGCCACACCCGGGGCCGGAACGACGGTGACCGTCCGATTTCCCTTCAAAGCAGTAGGCGGTGAGCAGTAAGCAGGTTTTCCGAACCCATGGGTGGTGGGAAGATGCCCCTCATGGGGGCCCGACTCACCTGCTGCCTGCTTCACTGCTCACTGCTTACGCCCGATTTGATTCCGTGTGATCGCCGATTGACGGTCGACCGCCATCTTGTCGCCTCCCTTGTCAGCCATTACCTCGGAGGAATCTCATGAT
>DASTEX010000522.1:0-4792 GCA_035709185.1 Gemmatimonadales bacterium | reverse complement strand
GGGGCTGGTGGCGCTGTCCGGGTTCGACGGGTTGATCTACTCGATCGGTTGGCTGGTGGGCTGGCCGATCGTGATGTTCCTGATCGCCGAGCCGCTGCGGAATCTCGGACGCTACACGTTCGCCGACGT
This sequence comes from Gemmatimonadales bacterium, assembly GCA_035709185.1. Lineage (GTDB taxonomy): Bacteria > Gemmatimonadota > Gemmatimonadetes > Gemmatimonadales > GWC2-71-9 > SZUA-320. The sequence continues at coordinate 4,663 of DASTEX010000522.1, read as the reverse complement.
GCTTGCCGCGCGGCTGCGCCAGAGGCCGATCCGCATCGCGGCGTCCATCGGCGCGCTGGCGGTGATCACGTTCTACCTCATCGCGCAGATGGTGGGCGCGGGCAACCTCATTCGACTGCTGTTCGGGCTTCCGTACGAGGCCGCCGTGGTGATCGTCGGCGTCGTGATGCTGGCCTACGTGCTGTTTGGCGGGATGATCGCGACGACCTGGGTGCAGATCGTCAAGGCCGTGATGCTGCTCGGCGGCGCGACGCTGATGGCGATTCTGGTGCTGTCGCGCTTCGGGATGAATCCGCTGGCGCTCTTCGCGCAAGCGCAGTCGCTGTACGGAGACAGCGTGCTCAGCCCGGGCCGGCTGGTCACGGACCCCGTGGATGCGATCTCCCTTGGCCTGGCGCTCATGCTCGGCACGGCGGGACTGCCGCACATCCTGATGCGCTTCTACACCGTGCCGAACGCGAAGACTGCACGCACCTCGGTCGGTTACGCGACGGCGTTCATCGGCTTCTTCTATCTGCTGACGTTCATTCTCGGGTTCGGCGCGATGGTGATCATCGGCCGGGACGCGATCACCGGTGTCGACGCCGGCGGCAACATGGCGGCCCCGCTGCTGGCCGAGTTCCTGGGAGGCACCCCGCTCCTGGGATTCATCGCGGCGGTGGCGTTCGCCACCATTCTCGCGGTGGTGGCGGGACTCACCCTCTCGGGGGCGGCGGCGCTCTCCCACGACCTGTGGGTGAGCGTGGTGCGGCGGGAAAAGGCCGATGCCACAGAGCAGCTCCGGGTGGCGCGGGTGGCCACCGTTGGCCTCGGGATCCTGGGCGTGGTGCTGGGGATCACCTTCAAGGGACAGAACGTGGCCTTCATGGTGGGGCTCGCCTTCGCCATCGCGGCCAGCGCCAACTTTCCCGCGCTGGTCCTCTCGATCTTCTGGCGGCGCTACACCACCGCGGGGGCGGTGACCAGCATGGTGCTCGGCACCGCGAGCACCCTGCTGCTCATTTATTTCTCTCCCACCCTCCAGATCGACGTGCTCAAGCACGCCGAAGCCTGGTTCCCGCTCCGCAATCCGGCGCTGGTCACCATGCCGTTGTCGTTTCTCTCGGGGATTCTGGTTTCGCTCTTCTGGCCTCGCCCGGCGGAATCGGCAGGGTTCGACGCGGTGTCGCGCCGGATGCATCTGGGGCAGGAACTGACGCCTTCAGTCGTCAGCCCTCAGCCCTCAGCGGAGGTTTGACCGAGCCCCTCGCATCTGGTGTCCCACCCCGCGATCTTTCCCGGATGCCATTTACCGGTTTGAAGCTGCATCCGAATCTCCAGAAGGGCATCAAAGAGCTGGGGTTCACCCGGCCCACCCCGATTCAGGCCGACGCGATTCCGCCGGCGATGGCGGGGCGTGACGTGCTGGCCTGCGCCATGACGGGAAGCGGCAAGACCGCCGCATTCCTGCTCCCCATCCTCCACAAACTGATCGAGCGCCCCCGCGGCACCACCCGCGCGCTGGTGATCACGCCCACCCGCGAGCTGGCGGCGCAGATCCTGGAAGACCTGAACGACCTCGCGGTGCACACCCCGATCACCGCGGCGTCGGTGTTCGGCGGGGTGGGGATGGGTCCCCAGGAGCACGCCTTCCGGAGCGGGGCGGACGTGATCATCGCGACCCCAGGCCGGCTGCTGGATCACTTCCGGATGCCCTACGCCAAGCTGTCCGGGCTCGAATACCTGGTGCTGGACGAGGCGGACCGGATGCTCGACATGGGCTTCCTGCCCGACATCCGGCGGGTGCTCCGGCACATTCCGGCCAGGCGGCAGACCCTGTTCTTCAGCGCCACCATGCCGCAGGAAATCCTCAAGCTCACCCAGGAGATGCTCAAGCAGCCGGTCACCATCAACATGGAGAGGAAGTCGGCACCCGCGATCGGGATCACCCAGGCGGTGTACCCGGTGCCCCAGGAGCTCAAGTCGGTGCTGCTGGTCGAGCTGCTCAAGCGGGGCGAGCTTCGCGAAGCGCTGGTGTTCACCCGCACCAAGCACCGGGCCAACCGGCTCCAGGCCCATCTGGTGAAGCACGGCATCAAGGCGGAGCGGATCCACGGCAACCGGAGCCAGACCCAGCGCACCGAAGCGCTGGCGGGGTTCAAGGGCGGGAAGTACCGGGTCCTGGTGGCTACCGACATCGCCGCGCGGGGGATCGACATCGAGGCGCTGGGCCACGTGGTCAACTTCGACGTGCCGATGGCGCCCGACGACTACATCCACCGGGTGGGGCGGACCGCGCGGGCCGAGGCAACCGGCGACGCCTTCACCTTCGTGGCCCCGGAGGAGGAGGGCGAGCTGCGCCAGATCGAGCGCGCGGTGGGCAAGCGGCTTCCCCGGGTGATCATCCCCGATTTCAACTACTCCGCCCGCGCCGAAGCCCGGCTGGAAATTCCACTCGCCGAGCGGATCGCCGCGATCCGGGCCAAGAAGGCCGAAGACCGGGCGCGCGCCAAGGCCAAGGCGGATCGGAAGGCCCGGGGAGGGCGACCGGGTTAGATTACAGGGTCTCCGACCGACGTGAAGCCAGGATGAGCGCTTACAAAATCGAGCAAAAGCGGCTGGTGCATCGGGGCCGCGAGTTCCACTTTGTGTCGTACGAAGGGGTGCTGGCCAATCCCTCGAAGTCGGTTCCGGCCGCACCGGCCGGATGGTATCTGATGCAGAGCGGGAAGCGGATTTCGGTCATGCCCCAGGTGCTGGACCAGTCGCCCGAAGCGGTGGACGAGTCGCTGATCAAGTGGCTGGACCGGAATGTGTTTGGATAAAGCAGCTATCCGCTATCCGCTATTGGGTCAGGCCAGGGCTGATAGCGCGACCGATAGCCGATAGCCGATAGCAAATAGCATTGAAAACAAGGCAAGTGATCTAACTCACGAGGCCAGCATGTCGAAGCGTGACGACCAGCGAATCGCCGCCCTGGTCAAGAAGAACACCGCGAAGGTGGCGAATCCCAAGGTGGACCGGTCGGCCCAGTACGACGACACCCTCAAGACCAAGTCGGCGGAGCAGGACCACGAGACCAAGCGGTTCTTCAAGGAGATGAAGAAAAGGGAGTTCTAGCCGGCGTGCTGGCCTACACCTTCTGGCACTGGAAGCGGCCCGACGTTTCCTCCGAAACGTACGAGGCCCGGCAGCACGACTTCCAGGCGGTCCTGGCCGCACACCCACCGGATGGATTCCTTTACGGGACCACGGTTCGCCTCGAAGGGGCCCCGTGGGCAGCGGAAGGGCGCACCGCCTACGAAGACTGGTACCTGGTGCGCGACATGGCCTCGCTGGACTCCCTCAATCAGGCGGCGGTGACCGCGGCACGGCAGGTTCCTCATGATGCCGTGGCCCAGCTTGCCGCGGACGGCATCGCGGGGTTGTACCGGCTTCGCGCCGGCGATCCGATCTTCCCTCCCCCTCTCGCCACGTGGTTTCACAAACCCGCCGGGATGAGTTACCCGGCGCTGTTCGAGGCACTCGCTCCGGTGGTCGCGGCCGCCTCGGCCACGCTCTGGATGCGGCAGATGACCCTGGGTCCTACTCCGGAATTCTGTCTTCACAGCAGGGAGCCGGTCGAGCTTCCCCCTGGATTCACCGGGCGGACTCTTGAGCTGACCCCGGTCTGGAGTGGTAAGGCCCAGTGACGAAACGCATGCTGGTCTCCGACCCGATCGAGCAGTACGTGGAGCGCTTCGGCTCCCGGGAGACTCCGGTGCGGCAGCGGCTGCGGGACGAGACCGCCGGGCTGCCCCAGGCGGGCATGCAGATCGGCGCCGATCAGGGGGCCCTGATGGCGTTGCTGATCCGGCTGATCGGGGCCCGCCGGGCGCTCGAGGTCGGCACTTTCACCGGCTACAGCGCCCTGGCCATCGCCGAGGCGTTGCCACCGGATGGGCGCCTGGTCACCTGCGATATCAGCGAGGAGTGGACCGCGATCGCCCGGCGCTACTGGCGCGAAGCGGAACTGGACGGCAAGATCGAGCTCAGGCTGGGGGACGCGCGTGGCACCCTGGCCGCGCTTCGTGAGGAAGCGGGGGACGGGAGCCTCGACTTCGCATTCATCGATGCCGACAAGGCCGGCTACGATCACTACTACGAGGCCTGTCTCCAGCTGGTGCGGCCCGGCGGGCTGATTCTGATCGACAACGTGCTGTGGAGCGGCAAGGTCGCCGATCCGGAGGTGCGAGATCAGGACACGGTAGCGATCCGGGACCTCAACGCGAAGATCGCTGTCGATCCGCGGGTGGAAGCCTGCCTCCTGACCGTGGGGGACGGGGTGATGATGGCGCGGAAGAAATAAGACGCGAAGACGCGAAGACGCAAAGACGCAACGTACTGCCTAACGGGGGAGTCATGACGTCCATCGGGCGGGAGGAGGCGCGGAACGAACTGCTCAACCGGCTCGACCGGCTCACCGCGGATGCTCCGGCGCGGTGGGGGAAATTCAATTGTCCAGCCATGATGGCGCACGTCAACGACGCCCTCCGGATGCCGCTCGGGGAAGTGACTCCGGCGACAAGAAAGGTCCCGATCCGGTTCTTTCCTCTGAAGCAGCTCATCATCTATTATCTCCCCTTCCCCAAAGGGGTGCCCACCGCCCCGGTGCTGCTGGCCCGGTGCGATGCGGCGGTGTTCC
>DASTEX010000521.1:0-7270 GCA_035709185.1 Gemmatimonadales bacterium | reverse complement strand
CCGGCCGCGGCCGCGCCCCGCAGCCGGCCATCGGTCGCGGGCGAACCGATTAGGCTCGCGGCCGCCGCCCGCCTGCCCGCCTGCCCGCCTGCCCGCAGCCCGCCTGCCCGCCTGCCCGCCCTAGAACACTTTCTCGTCCGCGGTCGGCCCGTAGATCGACGGGACCGGCACGTCCAGCAGCCGCAGGTAAACCGTGAGCTGGCCCCGGTGATGCACCAGGTGATTGATCGTCTGCCGCACCACGGCCCCGCGCGGCATCGTCATCAGCACCCGGTCGCCCATCTTGAGCGACCAGTCGACCGCGAAATCGGCGTCGGACGCGCCGGCCATGGCCTGGCGGGCCTCCTGCACGTGGCGCTCTAATGCGCGGACCAGGGTGTCGGTGGTTTCGTAGCTGTAGCCCTGGGCACTCGCCAGATCGATGAAGGTGCCCCGGACGATCTGGGTGATCCATCCCGGCATGGTCGACACCAGCTGCGCCAGGTGACCCAGCGAGAACGACTTGGGGTGCGGCTTCCACTCGCCCTTGTCGCTTGGCACCCGCTCCAGCACCCGGCGGGTGGTGGCCATCTCCTGCTCGAACTCCGGAAGGAACGTCTCGGCGATGCTCATGGCGAAGGGTTTCCCGTGTTTGAAGATCCCAGCAACCGCGAAGGCGTGGTCCGATCGATGAAGACGACGCCGTCGAATTCCAGCGGCAGGACGGCGGTCAGTTCGAAACCGTAATCATACGCTGCATATCCGATGTGTCGGACCGGCCGCGGCACCCGGAGCCAGGCGCCCGGGTCTCCGGTGCGGGCCGATCGCAGGTCCACCACCAATCCCACCGTTTCCGGCGGCCGCTTGAGCGCGTGCAACGCGGCTTCGAGGCTGCCGGGCGGGCCGGGAAATGCCTCCGCCTCGATCGGGGTATGATCGCTCAAGCTCCGCGTCGCCGAGTACCGGCCCTCGTAGGTGAGCAGGCTGAAGGCCCGGTAGCTCGCGCCGAACCAGTCCGCCAGGTACGCCCCCATCTGGGAGCCCTGGTTGAAGCTCACTGCCGAATCGCCTCCCCGGCTCACGTGGACGTCGTGGGCCCAGATGACGGCCCGGGTATCCGGCGCCAGCGTCCGCATGGCCCAGAACAGATTGGCCGCCATGAGGCTGTCCCGCCGGGGGGAATCGAGCGTCACGTTGAAGAGGGCTGCCTGCCGGAGCAGGTTGGCCGCCTGCAGGGCCCACTCGATCGCCAGCGTGTCGCCAGTCTCCCGCCGGGCCCGGCCGCGCCAGATGGGACGCCCCTCGTTCACTTCCCGCACCAGCTGCTCGATCTGGCGGTGCCAGCGGGCCCGCACCGAATCGGGTACCTCGGGCGTGGCATACGACGGCTGGGACCGGTACTCCCCGGCGAGAATGTCAAACCGGGTGAGCAGGGTGGGCTCCACCCGTTCGAGGAACGCGCGGAGCGAGTCGGCTGCGGCGTGGTGATTCTGCATATCGTAGCCGACGAACTGCACCCGCCGGTCGGGGTGGTCCTGATTCCAGCTCCGCATCCAATCGATCAGCCCGAGCATCTCCTCGGTGTTCCACACCCGGAACAGGGCGCGGATCACCTCTTGGGGGGTGCCTTCGCCGCTCTGCACGTACCGGTTGATCCGCTCCACCGCCAGCTGATTGGCCTCGATGGCAAAGAGCCGGAAGCCCTGGGTGCGGACCAGGTATTCGATCAGGCGGTGCTTCACCTGAAAGAACTCCCGGGTGCCGTGGGTGGATTCGCCTAACGCGATGACCCGGGCGTCGCCCACGATCTCGGCGAAACGGGCCAGGTCGGCGTCTTTGCCGGTGCTGTCCACCTCCACGATCTGGAGCGGGGTCGCCTGCTTCCCCAGCCACTCGAGCTCCCGGGACGAGGGAGGCTCGGCAATGAGGGGCAGGGCGCTGATGGACTTCTTACCCACCGTCAGCTCGAAGTCATCCAGCCAGCCGACGCCGGGACCATCGAGCGAGGCGGTGAGCACCACCGAATGGATGGAGGTATCAGCGGGAACGGCGAGGGTGAGCGGATACCTGGTCCACTTCATGGGGCCGCTCACCGTGGCCGAGTCGGTGATGGTCACGGTGTCAGCGGCGACTACCTGGCCGGTCTTCCAGGCCTCGAGGGTGAGCCGCAGGTTGCCCGCCAGCCGCTCGGCCCGGAGCCAGGCCTGCAGCCGCAGCTCCTGTCCGCGGGCGAAGGCGGCCGGCAGCTGCATCATCAGCGGCTTGAGCGAGTCGGCTGGAGCTGAGTCGGCGGTGAGGCGGAGACTGCGCCGTCCGCTGTGCCGGATGACGCTGTCGAGCCCGAACCCGAGGCCGGATCGGCCTTCAAACGCCGACCAGCCGAAGGTCCAGCCCCATGGCAGGCCCGAGCCGCTGACGCTGGCGCGTTCGAAGTCGAGATTGAGAGGGCGCTGCCCTTCCGCACGCTGGGCGATCGGAAGCAGCAGGCAGAGCAGCGAGACGCAGCAGACTGGGGTGGAGCCTAGCATTCCGGTCACACACCTCTGGTGGCTTTTGCACTGAACAAGGAAGCGAGGCCCGGCCCAATAGGCCAGTGCGTGAGTCTGAACCTGCTGGCAGTCGTCGTATGGGTATGAAAGTCGCCGGCGTGGTCATCAGCAATCCCGATCGGGTGCTCTACCAGGAGCAGGGCCTCACCAAGTACGCCCTGGCCTCGTATTACGATGCGATCGCCGAGCTGATGGTGCCGCACGTGGCGGAGCGGCCGCTGGTTCTGGTGCGCTGCCCCCAGGGTCGCCACAAGACCTGTTTCTACCAGAAGCACTGGACCACGGAAGGGCCCGAACCGATCGACACCGTGCCCATCCGGGAGGAGAGCGGCAAGGTGATGCCCTACGCCGTGGTCCGCGATGCCGCCGGGCCGGTGGCACTGGTCCAGCACGGCGTGCTCGAGACCCATGTCTGGGGCTCCCGCGCGGACAATATCGAAGCTCCCGACCGGATCGTGTTCGATCTCGATCCGTCGCCGGAGGTTCCGTGGCGCAAGGTGGTAGACGCGGCGAAGGAGCTCTGCCAACGGCTCCGCGACCTCGGGCTCAAGAGCTGGCTCAAGACCACCGGGGGCAAGGGGCTGCACGTGGTGGTCCCGCTGGCGCGCCGTTCCGCCTGGAACGAGGTCACTGCCTTCAGCCGCGCCGTGGCGATCGCCATGGTGGCGGACAGTCCCGGCCAGTACATCGCCAAGGCCAGCAAGGCCGAACGGAAAGGCCGGATCTTCGTGGACTGGCTGCGAAACACGCGGGGCGCTACCTGGATCGCTCCCTGGTCCACCCGATCCCGCCCCAACGCGCCCATCTCGGTGCCGGTGGCGTGGGACGAGGTCGACCAGCTCCAGAGCAGCGAGCAATACAACGTCGGGAACATTCCGGATCTGCTGACCACCCGCTGGTGGAATCCGTGGGCCGATCTGCCGAAGTCCCGCCAGTCACTCACCCGGGCAATGCAGCAGGCAGTGACGCCGAAGCCTCAGCGCTGAGTCCCGTCCGCACAACCCGGCAAGGGAAGCAGCAGGGCTCGAAAGCGGTCGTCGTTCGCGATCGGCGCGAACGGTGGATCACACCGGAGGTGGAGCTGGAAGTGGAGACTCTCTCGCGGCTCATAACGCCTGAGCCAGGCAATGGCGGCACTGAAGTCCTTCAGCGCTACATGTGCTTGGGCCAGGTACAGGGCCGTGTGGTGCGGGATGGGCGAGTAGTCGGCCGAGAGAGTCTCGGCCTGGCGCAACAGTTCTCTCGCTTCGGTCGTGCGGCCCGCCTGCGCGCGGGCGAGCGCCATGCCGGCGGTGGTGTTGACAACCTCGACGTCGGTCACCACCCGCCGGGCCGCCTCGAAGTGCGCGAAGCCACGGGCGTAGTCCCCCTCTGCGACGGCGGTGTGCCCGGCGATCTGCCGGCCTAGCAGGGAAGTGGGATCGAGGGCGATGGCGCTGTCGGCCCACACGGCCGCGCTGTCGTGCTGCCCTCGCCAGTAATGGGCCTGCCCCATGAAGCCCAGACCCTCCAGAAAGGAAGGGTTCCGGGTTACGGCGCTGCGCCAGGCCCCGAGAGCATCCTCCATCTTGCCCGACTCGGCCAGCCCCAGCGCCAGAAAATGCCAGGCCCACACCAGGGTCGAATCCAGCTCGAGCGCCTGCCGCGCGTCCCGCAGCGACGGGCCCACGTCGGTAGGATCGACGATCCGGCTGACGACCGCGCGGGCCATCAAGACGTCCGGGTTGCGCGGATCACCCGCAATCGCCCGCTCCACGGCCCGGACCGCGAGGCGCGGGAGACTGTCGCGTGCCACGCCGGCAACGACGAAATAGCGCTCGTACGCCCGCACGTAGATTCGGGCCAGAGCGGCCCACGCCGCGCTGTAGCTCGAGTCGCGCTCAACCGCCGCCCTGAACGCCTGAATAGCCTCGGTCGCCCCTTCCGGGGTCCGCCGCTCGTACCCCCGAAGTCCCCGTTCGTAGAAGGCGATGACCGCCGGATCGCGGGGGACCTGAGCACTGCCCCGGTTATGGGTCACGAACCAGGCGAAGCCTGCTATCGCCACCGCCGCCACCAGGGCTGCGGCCATTCGCATGAGCTTCCGACCGGATGGGCCCGTTTCGCCGGTTGCCGGGCGGCTCAACGCCTCGGCGAAGGCCGCCGTATCGACGAACCGGTCGGCCGGCACTCGTTCGAGCGCTTTCAGGACTGCCGCTTCCACCCCCGGCGGTACCGCTGATCGGATGGTGCGGATCGGGCGGGCGGGCTCGGTCAGACGGCGCGCGACCACCGCCTGTGACGTCGGTCCGGTAAAGGGTGGCTCGCCCGCCAGCATTTCGTAGAGCACACAGGCCAGGCTGTACTGGTCGGTCCGGGCGTCGACCTCCGAAGCGGTCGCCTGTTCCGGACTCATGTATGCCGGGGTGCCGATCGAGAGCCCCGTACTGGTCAGCCGCTCGCCGCCGGTATCCATCAGGGCCTTGGCAATACCGAAGTCGGCGATGTACGCGTGCCCGCCGGACAGCATCAGGTTCTCCGGCTTGATGTCGCGGTGCACGATGTGCTCCCGATGTGCCGCCTGGAGCGCACCGGCTGCTTCGCAAGTGATCCGGACTGCATCGTCCACCGGAATGTGGCGCTCGCGCTGGAGCCGCTGCCGCAGCGACTCCCCTTCGATATACGCCATCGCATACCAGGGCAGCGCGCTGCCATCGGGGCCCGGAAGCGTCCCGGAGTCGAGGACCGGAATGACGTTGGGGTGTTGGAGCCGGGCGGTGACCCGCACCTCGCGCAGGAAGCGCTCCACCCCGATCATCCCGGCCAGCTCGGGGTGCAACACCTTGATCGCCACCGCCCGGTCGTGGCGGAGGTCCTGGGCCAGCCAGACCGACGCCATCCCGCCGCGTCCGAGCTCGCGCTCGAACTGATAGCGGCCGGCGAGAGCCGTATTGAGGGCTTCGAACAGGTGCATCGGGGATCCGGCGGTGCGATGGGCGACGCCGGAAACTACGGCCTGGAACGGCGGCCGGCAAAAGGTCTACCAGCGGGGGTATTCGATGTAACGGGCGGTCTCGTCCGCCACGGCAGAACCGCACAGCCGCTCCACCACCGTGAACGCCATGTCCATGCCGGCGGAGACACCGGCCGAGCTGATGATTCCGTCCTCCACTACTCGGAGGGATCGCTCTACCTGGATGGTGGGATCGAGGGACTGGAGCATATCGAGCGCGCCCCAGTGGGTGGTTGCGCGGCGGCCCTTGAGCAGGCCGGCCCTCGCCAGCAGCAGCGACCCGGTACACACCGACGTGACCCGCTCCGCTCTCTCGGCCGTGCGGCGGATCCAGTCGAGCACCGGTTGCGCCTCCAGCAGCGGCCGGGTGCCGAAGCCGCCCGGGATCACCAGCAGGTCGATCGGTGGGGCCGAGTCGAAGCTGTGGTGGGGAATCACCTGGAGGCCGCCGGTTGCCGTCACCGGGTCGGCCGAGGGGGCGACGGTGAAGACCCGGAACGGGGCCGAGTCCTCGTTCCGGCGGGATTCGATGCCGGGGACGAGCCGGGTGCGGGAGAAGATTTCGAACGGCCCGGCAAAGTCGAGCACTTCGACGCCGTTGAAAATCAGAATGCCGACGCTTTTCTGGTTCACGGCTTCACCTGGTCGGAAGAGTCGGAAAGGTCGGAAAGGTCGGAAAGGTGGGAAGGGTCGGAATGGTCGTAAAGGTCGGAACCCACTGTGAAGACTTCCGACTCTTCCGAGCTTCCGACTTTTCCGACTCTTTCCGACCCTTCCGACGAATCTTATGGCCGCCTGCATGCGTAGCGGAGAAGATAGCAACTGGCGAGCAAGCCAGGCCGCCGGTACAATCCACGTTCTGAAAACTGACAGCCGGCATGTGGTTCGATCTGCAACTCGTTCAGGAGGCAGTATGCGTGTATTAGCACTCGTCGTCGCGGCTTCATTCGTCGCTGCCGCCGCCGCGGCTCAGGACGCCGACCGGTCGGTCAAGGGGGGTGGAATCGCCGTGAGCGGCTGGAAGGGCCGGGTGGACCGGCGCGCCGCCGCCAGCGGCAAGAGCGTGGCCGACTCCAAATTCACCTCTGAAGGGGGTGCGCTCCGGCTCTCGGTCGGCCCGGCCGCCTTCTACTGGAACGAAGCCAACCAGGCCGCGGGCGATTACGAGGTGAAGGCCACCTTCACCGAACACAAGATGACTCAGGACCATCCGCACTCCTTCGGCCTCTTCATCGGCGGAACCGACCTCGAGTCCGACACCGAGAAGCTGATGTACTGCATCGTCTACGGGAACGGAACCTACTCGGTGAAGACCTTCCATGGCGCCAAGGTGACCACCCTGGTGGACCGCGCTTCCCACGAAGCTCTGAGGAAAGCCGACGCCAATGGGCAGTCCACCAACGAGGTGGGCTGGCGGGTGAAGGGCGGCAAAGCGTCCTGCGTGGTGAACGGCGTCGAGGTCAAGACCCTGGAGCCGTCCGAGATGGTCGGGCCCGACAAGCTGGCCTCGACCGACGGGATCTACGGGATCCGGGTGAGCCACAATCTTGAAATCACGGTCTCCGGGCTCGGCAAGAAATAGCTCGCTGGCGTCGGAAAGGTCGGAAGGGTCGGAAGAGTCGGAAGGGCACCATCCGACTCATCCGACCCCTTCCGACCTTCCGACCTTCCGACCTTCATTTCTTCGTCTTCTTCTTCTTGGTTTTCCGCTTCGCCCGCTCCGGCAGCTCGGCCCGTCCGGTGTCCCGGT
>DASTEX010000520.1:0-2034 GCA_035709185.1 Gemmatimonadales bacterium | reverse complement strand
CGACGTGCGGGTCGGGTCGTAGCGCTCGATCTCCCGGTCCGGGCGCTGGAAGTAGTGGGCCGAGCTTCGCTGGATCCGATTGAGTGCGGCGGTGTCGCCCTCGATCCGGCTCAGTCCGGCGTGACCGCTCAGCTCATAGCGGCCGCCCTGGAACCGGAGCACGTAGTCCAGCCCGCCTGCCAGCGCCCGGCTGGTGAATCGCTCGCGCAGCGGGCTGGCTTCGTCGAAGTAACGCTGCAGGCCGGCGAAGGAGAATCCCGCCACCGACTGGGATGCACCGAACTGCTGCTGCAGCCGAAGCACCCCGTAGAGACTGGTGGGCTCCACTTCCTGCCGGTCGAACTGATCGGGAACGGTGTGATAGACGTCGGCGAACTCGCGGTCCGTTACGGCCGCCAGGGCACCGACCTGGAGCCCGGCTGGAGTCCGGCCGGTGATCTTGGCCGCTCCCAGGATGGTGGTGTTGTCCGGTGTGTCGACGAAATCGCCGTCCGCCCGCCCCCGCGGCTGGCCCCCGATCCGCCGGGAGTAGAAATAGTTCCCCACCCGGCCCTCGATGTACTGCCGCCCCTGGGTGAAGAACGGCCTCCGCTCATCGAAAATGGTCTCGAATGCGCTGAGATTGAGCTCGGCGGGATCGGCCTCCACCTGGCCGAAGTCGGGGTTGATGGTGGCGTTGAGCGTGAGGCTCGGTCCCAGGCTCGCCTTGAGGTCGGCCCCAAGCCGTCCGGAGGAATTCCACGACTGGTCGAAGGGGTTGTTGGCTTCCGGCCGGCTCCGGTGATTGGCGTTGGCCGCGGCATACGGGAGCAGCTCGATCTGTCCCCGCGGCTCGATCTGCTCGATGCCGGTGAGGGTACCGAACCGCGAGACGTAGCCGGCCTGGTCACGGGGGACCACTACCCAGTAGTTGTCCTCGTTTCGCTGGGGGATCCAGCGGTTGATGTTGAGCCCCCAGACCTGCACCGGACGGTCATTGAAGCGCAGCTGAGAAAAGGGAATCCGCATCTCGGCGGTCCATCCGGCGGAATCCACCGCGGACCGTCCCTCCCACACCGGGTCATAGGTGAAGTCCCGACCGTCGTGCTCGCTGTCCCGGGCGTGGTAGTAGTCGCGCCGGACTCCTCCCGCGGTCACCGAAAAGCTGTAGGCGGTGCGACGGTCGAGATATGGATCGAGCGAGATGACGACGTGCTCGGAGTTGCCGTACTGATCCCGGCGGGTGATGGCCCGCGGAATCGCATCCGGGTTGCTGCTGTGGGCTCGGACCCCGATATAGAGGGCGTGCTCGTCGTAGAGAAAGGCGATCTCGGTCCGATCGCCGGGCGGCCCGAACTGGATCGGCTCTTTCATCTGAAAATCGTCGAAAAAAGGGGCAGTGGCCCACGCGGCGTCATCCAGCCGGCCGTCGACCGCAATGCTGCTCGTCAGCCTCCGGGCCACGGCCTGCTTGGCCGAGGGGCCGTGATCGACCTGGCTCTGGGCCAGGGCCCGCGTGGCGCCCAGCAGCAGCAGCCCGCTGAGAAAGAGCCTGCAAGTCTGCATACGGCCTTCGGTTGGGATCAGGAAATCTGGCAGGATCTACGGCCGAATTGCAGCTGCGGTTTCCCCCGCCATTGACGATTGCCGATTGACAATTGACGATTACGATTGGGCGCACCACCCCGGGGGGCCTGGTTGCCTCCACTGATTCCCGGTCACAGGCTTAGGTCAATTGTCAATTGTCAATCGTCAAAAGGCGCATGACCCACCCATGACCACGACGCCGCGTGCCCCCGCCATCCACGCTCCGACCGGCACCACCCTTTCCTGCCGCGGGTGGCACCAGGAGGCGGCGCTCCGGATGCTGATGAACAACCTCGATCCCGCGGTGGCCGAGCGGCCCGAGGATCTGATCGTCTACGGCGGGGGCGGGAAGGCGGCGCGCAATTGGGCCTGTTACGAGGCGATCGTCGCCACCCTCAAGCGCCTCGGCAACGACGAGACCCTGCTGGTGCAGAGCGGCAAGCCGGTTGGGGTCTTCCGCACCCACCA
>DASTEX010000519.1:0-2361 GCA_035709185.1 Gemmatimonadales bacterium | reverse complement strand
CCTGCATCCGCGTCTCCGCGTCTCCGCGTGAACCAAGGCGCTGAGCTGTAACAGGGCACGCGGGGTCGCGGAGCGCGCGGAGGAAAAGGAATGGCCGCCAACCACCCGAAGGTTTGCATCAAATTGTCAACGGACTTCGCGCCTACGCGTCTCCGCGTCTCCGCGTCTCCGCGTGAACCAAGGCGCTGGGCTGTAATGGACGCTTATTTCCATCGGGTCAGGATCTCCTCTCGCCGGAAGCTGCGCTCGACGGTTCGGAACAGCCAGAGATTGAGGAGCACCGCGAGCACCACGGCCACCAGCACGGCGGGGAAGCTCCGGAGCAGGACCCGGCCAAACACCCCGAACACCAGCAGGAACCCCGGCAGAATCGCGAGCGCCGAGGTCTGCACCGTCGACTGAGGATCGACCGAGCGGGCCGAGAGCCGCATGGTGAGCAGAGTGATAGCGGCGGCAACCAGCGGCGCCAGGAGTCCGATGCCCGCGACCCAGAATCGGTCCGGAAGAAAGAATTCTCCGTAGCTCGACCGGCTGATCGCGTCTACCAGCACGACGGCCACCACCGCCGCTCCCCAGGTAACCACCACCGTAGGCACCAGGCAGACCAGGAACTTGCCCATCAGGAACTCGCGGTCGCTGATGGGCGTCGCCAGGATCGGCTCGAGGGTCCGCTGTTGTTTCTCACCCACGATGGAAAATGCCGCGGCGGTCGAGGCAATCGCTACCGGCATCAGCAGAAAGAAGCCGATGACCGGGCGCAGAGAGTACCGCACCAGCGCCTCTTCCAGTTCCATGCCCTGGTACTCGGGCAGCGCCAGCGCCTGCATCATGATGGCCCGCATGGTGGGATCGCGGGCGGCCTCCTGTACCAGGGCGTGGCCGAACAGGGTAATCAGCACCGGGAACAGGATGCCGAGCACCGGGAACACCAGCATGACCGGCAGTACCCTGGAATTGGTGCGCAGGTCTTTCATCTCGTGTGCCAGGAACGCGAGCACGATGTGACGCCGGATCATCAGTCGTTCTGCCGGATGCAGGAGAGGTACACCGTCTCCAGCGTGGCCCGTTCCGGGGCGACCTCGAGAATCGGCGCTCCGGCTGCGGCCAGCGCCGCCACCACGGCGGGCACGTCGGCCTCCACCTGGCGCGTCCGAAACTCCAGCGAATTGTCGCCGGCCGACACACCGGCTACTCCCAGTTGTTCCACCGGCGCGCGCCATGGTTCCGCCGCCGAGGCCAGCCGGATTCGAACCGTGGTAGCCGCGCCGGCCCCCTGCCGCAGAGCCCCCAGGGTATCGAATGCCAGCAGGCGGCGATTGATGATGCCCACCCAGTCGGCCAGCCGCTCCGCTTCGGCCAGGTTATGGGTGCAGACCAGGATGGTCCGCCCCTGGGTCTTGAGCCGCGCGATCAGCTCCCGCACTTCGAGCGCCGCCTCGGGATCGAGCCCCGCGGTGGGCTCGTCCAGGAACAGCACGCGCGGATCGTGAAACAGCGCCCGGATGATGGCCAGCCGCTGCTTCATGCCCTTGGAGAAGGCCCCAACCGGCTTGTCCCGGTGACTCCAGAGATCGAAGTCGCGCAGGTACCGCTCGAGCCGGGATTCGAGCCCCGCGTCCAGGCCGTAGAGCCGTCCGAAGAACCGCATGTTCTCGAGCGCGGTGCGGCGCTCGTAGAACCCCGGCGCTTCGGTGAGAAAGCCGCACGCGGACCGCAGCCGCTGCTGCGCTTCCTGCCCTTCGCCCACCCCGATCCCGCCCACGCGCGCGGTGCCGGCACTGGGCCGGATCAGGCCTAACAGCAGGCGTACGGTGGTGGTCTTGCCGGCGCCGTTGGGACCCAGCAGCGCCAGCAGCGAGCCCGGCGGCAGGTGAAACGAGAGTGATTCGACCGCCGGACGGCCGTCGAAGCTCCGGCTCAGTCCGTCGGCGAAAATCACCGGGCCAGGTCCTCCAGACGCCCGTGTACCGGTACGCCTTCGAGCAGGGTGAGACGAACCGGTACCCGGGCCAGCTGAAACACGGAGACCTGCTCGAGGTTAGCTCCCAGGACGATGAGGTCCGCCAGTTTCCCCACCGCCAGCGAGCCCGTCTGCTGATCGAGTCCGAGTGCTCTGGCCGATCCGAGGGTGTAGGCCGTCAGGGCCGTGGTGAGGTCAATGGCCTCCCCGGGCAGCAGGGCGTCACTCAGAGAGTCCGCGGGATTGCGCCGAGTGACCGCGGTCTGGATGGCCTCGAGCGGCACCATCGACGAAACGTTCCAGTCGCTGCCGAGCGCCAGCGGCCCGCCGGCCCGCGCCACCGAGCCGATGGGATAGAGCCACCGGCTTCGCTCCGGACCAAGTGCCGGCCAGGTGAGGTC
>DASTEX010000518.1:0-2040 GCA_035709185.1 Gemmatimonadales bacterium | reverse complement strand
TCCAGCGTGGGGCTGCCGCCCTCGGGAAGGCCCGCGGTCCGGAAATGCCGGTGCCGGAGGGTGCGGTCGGGGTCGGCGGTGAGCGCCTGCTCGCGGAGCCGGCGCACCGACACCACCGTGGTCGGCGGATGGATGTGATAGAGCAGCGCCGAGGGGCCGGTGAAGCCCTCGTTCCCCACCAGCTGCTCGGCGTACAGTCCGCCATCCGGGCGGCGGAAGGCGATGTGGCGCTTGCGCGGGATGGAGCCGAGTGAATGATATGTGGGCATAGGCCTCAAACAGCGTGAACGGTCAACAGTCAACAGTCAACGGTACCAACCTTCGGGCAGGGATGGTCGCGAGCGAATGTTCTTCCCGTTCACCGTTCACCGTTGACCGTTGACGCAGTTCAGAGGTTTCCTCGCAGCGCCTGCTCTCGCTCTATTGATTCGAACAACGCCTTGAAGTTCCCCGCCCCGAAGCTCTTGGCGCCCTTGCGCTGAATGATCTCGTAGAAGAGCGTGGGCCGGTCCTGCACCGGCTTGGTGAAGATCTGGAGCAGGTAGCCCTCGTCGTCCCGGTCCACCAGGATCCCCAGCTCGCTGAGGGGCGCGAGGTCCTCGTCGATCCGGCCGACCCGGGCGGGCACCGCGTCGTAGTAGGCCTTCGGCACCGAGAGGAACTCCAGCCCCCGGCTCTTGAGGGCCCGGACTGTGCCGATGATATCATCGGTGGCGATCGCGATGTGCTGGACGCCCGGCCCCCGGTAGAACTCGAGGTACTCGTCGATCTGCGACTTCTTCTTGCCCTGGGCCGGCTCGTTGATGGGAAACTTGATCCGGCCGTTGCCGTTGGACATCACCTTCGACATCAGGGCCGAATACTCGGTGCTGATGGTCTTGTCGTCGAAGGTGAGGATGTTGGTGAAGCCCAGCACGTCCTCGTAGAACTTGACCCACGGATTCATCCTGCCCAGCTCGACATTGCCGACACAGTGATCCACGTACTTGAGCCCGGTGCCCGGGGGCTGGAAGGGCGAATCGGCCTCGACAAAGCCGGGCAGGAAGAGGCCCCGGTAGTTGCGCCGCTCCACGATCGAGTGGATGGTGTCGCCGTAGGTCCGGATCGCCGCGCGGACCACCTCCCCCTGCTCGTCCCGCAGCACCTCGGGCGCGCGGGCCGAGACCGCGCCCCGTGCCATCGCCGCGGCGTAGGCGGCCCGGGCATCCTCCACCCAGAAGGCCACGTCCTTCACCCCGTCGCCATGCAGCCGGACATGGTCGGCGATCTCCCCCTCCGGTCCGAGCGGGGAGGTGAGAACGAAGCGGAGCGCGTCCTGCACCAGCAGGTAGCTGGCCCGGTCGCGAATGCCGGTCTCCGGCCCGCAGTATCCGGCCAGCCGGAAGCCGAACACGCTGCGGTAATACAGGGCCGACTGCCGGGCGTTCCCGACATAGAATTCGATGTAGTCGGTCCCGTTGATCGGGAAGGTGTCGCGGACGGCCGGCTCGGGAAGGGTCTGAGTTGCCATGGGCTCCTCCGGCGAGACGTGGAACTCTCCGAAAATATAGCGGCCTCGACCCTCAGAGTCCCTTGGGCGCCGGCGCCGGATCGATCACGATCCGCCGGAGTGCGGTGCGGAGCCGCACCTGGACCCGGAGCAGCAGCACCGCCGCCGTCACCGCAAGGCCGATCACCAGGCCCCACCAGAGTCCGTTGGGGCCCAGGCCGAGCGGGAAACCCAGCACCACGCTGACCGGCATGCCGATCAGCCAGTACCCCACCATGCTGATGGCGACCGGGGCGCGGGTATCGCCAATACCGCGCAGGATGCCGATGCAGACCGCCTGCAGCCCGTCGAACACCGCGAAGAATCCGCCCAGGACGATGAGCGACCCGGCGATGGCCACCACCCGGGGATCGGTGGAGTACAGTCCCGCGAGTTTCCCTGGAAGGAGGAGGAAGAGGAGCGCCGCTCCGGCCATGAATCCGCCGCCCAGCAGCACCGAGCCCAGAGCCGAGCGGCGGGCCAGCGGGAGATCCTGGGCCCCGATCGCCTGA
>DASTEX010000517.1:0-8571 GCA_035709185.1 Gemmatimonadales bacterium | reverse complement strand
TCGGTAACGAGGGCCTCTTCGCGATGCTGGAGCGCGAGATGCGGCGGCTTTCGGAGGCCTTCACCGGCAATCCCATCGTGCTGGCCCCGCTCGGCTGGGAGGACGTGCGCGAGGTGCTCGAACGCCGTCGCCGCCATTTCGCCGTCCATCCCGAGACCCCCTTGCCGCTCTCGGAGAAGATCGCGGCGATGGTGCATGAGGCCGGCGGTGGCGAGCTGCGGTTCACCTTGGCTCGACTGGGCCGGACCGCGGTGGATTTCGCCATCCGGTTTCCCTCCGAGCGGCAGGTTCCCGATCCGGCCGCAGTTCTGTTGCTGCGGGAGTGGGCCGAACGCACGCTTGGTCGCGACGCACCGCTGGCCGCCACCGAGGCGAGGGTGGCCGAGCTGTTGGCGGAGCGCGGCCTGCTCCGGGCCCGGGACTTTGCCCAGGCCGGGCTCAACAGCTCGCAGCGGCTCTCCGCCGTGCTGGGCCAGCTCGAGCGAAAAGGGTGGGCGGTCCGACAGCCGGCGGGGTACCGGCTCAGTGGCGCGGCGCAACTGCTGCTGTTTTCGGTTAGCAGTTAGCGGTTAGCAGTTAGCAGTTGGCGGTTTGCCCTTGCAGGGGTGAAGTAGTCCCCGCATTCTCCGCAGTCTGTCGGTGCCGACCAACTCACCGCTAACCGCTAACCGCTAACTGCTAACAGAGGTGTATCTTGAAGGTGAAACGGAGAGTGGCCGAATGCTGACACCAGAGATCGTCCGGAAGGCGCTTCGCCAGGTGAAGGACCCGGAGCTCGGGCTCAACATCATCGACATCGGCCTGGTGTACGAGGTCATCGTAACCCCTGAAAACGATGTGACGGTGAAGATGACCCTGACATCGCCCGGCTGCCCCGCGGGCGGCGAGATCATGCAGGATGCCAAGCTGGTCGTGGAGGAACTGGAAGACGTGCGTTCGGCGACGATCGAGCTAGTGTGGGAGCCCTACTGGACGCCGGACAAGATGGATCCGAGGGTCAAGGCTTTCATGGGTTTCTGACAGTCACCCCTTCCCGTTCCGCACTGCCGCCAGGAGCTCGTCTCCGAAGTTCGCTACCTGCCAGCGCCGGATCCCCGGTACGCCCGCGAGTGACTCCAGCGTCTCGGGGACCTTCCGCGCGATGTTCTCCAGGACACTGTTGGGACAGATCACGCCGGGAGCGAGCCCCAGTCTCCCGGTTATGGTGGTGCGGGCCTCCTTGAGCCGGGCCAGGCGGGCCTCGACCTCCGGTTCCCGCTGACGCCGCGGCGCGTACTCCACCCGGGGGAGGTCCTTCTCCGGCAGGCGCTGTCCCCGTCGCACGGCCGAGATGAGAGCCCGGCCCCGCCGTTCGGCCGTCTCCTTGCCCACGCCTTTGATCGCCGCCAGCGCCTCGACCGTCGTGGGTGCCTGTCGCGCGATCGCCAGCAGCGCCTCGTTGCCGAGAATCCGGAACTCGGCCCGATCGGTCCGCTGCGCCACCTCCTGGCGCCACTGATGCAGCTCCCGGAGAATGGCCAGCTGCCGGGGCTGGAGCTGCTTGGCCCCCTTGATCCGGAGCCAGCCCGGCTCCCGGTCGGGATCGTTGGTCCAGCGGACCTTGGTCAGCTCTTCGAATTCCTCGAGCGCCCACGCCATGCGGCCGGCCGCGGTAAGCTGCTCCGCCAGCAGGTCACGCAGGGCCACCAGGTGTGACGTATCCCCCGCGGCGTAGGCCAGCATCGCGGGGGTGAGCGGACGGGACGACCAGTCGGCCCGCTGAAAGCGCTTGTCCACCTTGACGCCGAGGTGCTTCTCCAGCAGAGCAGCCAGACTGAGGCCGGGCTCACTCAGCAGCTCGGCGGCAACCCGGGTGTCGAACAGGCGGTTGGCGCGGAAGCCATACTGCAGATCGAAGAGCCGCAGGTCGTAATCGGCGTCGTGGAAAACCACTTCCACCGCAGGATTGCTCAGGAGGGCGCCGAAGCCGCGCAGGTCCTCCACCGCCAGGGGATCGATGATGGCGGTGCGGTCCCGGGTCGAAACCTGGATGAGGTAGATCCGGTCGAGATGCCGGTGGAAGCTGGCCGCCTCGGTATCCACCGCCAGAACCGGCTCCTGACTCAGCTCCGCGAGCAACGCCCCCAGGTCGTCCTGGCCGGCCACAAGCCGTGGCTCCAACTGGCTGGGCGGGGCGCCCTCGGCTTGTGACATAAGATCAACTCTCTCAAATACTTAGCGGAATGAATCTGATCTGGTGGTCGGAGCGGTTCCGCGGCGGCCGATGAGAAAAGTAGCCGGGTGGGACATTCAGGGTCACCAGCATGCGAGGAGCACTTCTGTACCCTGCAATCCGCCGCCCGGATTCTGCAATTTTGGATGATGACTGAGCTCTCGGTGAACGGGATCCGGCTGGCCGTCGAAGACGTGGGAGACGGTCCCGCGGTCGTCCTGGTCCATGGGTTTCCCCTGGATCGCAGCATGTGGCAGCATCAGATGGCCGCCCTCAACGGATACCGCCGGGTCGCGCTGGATCTGCGCGGAATGGGCGAGTCGGAGGTCCCCTCCGGCGGGTACAGCATGGCCGGCTACGCGGCCGACGTGCGAATGATCCTCGAACGCCTGGTGTTGGACCGGGTAGTGTTATGCGGAATGTCGATGGGCGGGTATGTCGTGTTCGAATGCCTCCGGCTGTTCCCGGAGCTGATTGCCGGGGTGGTGCTGATGGACACCCGGGCCGAAGCCGACGACGAGGCCGGAGCGCTGGCGCGTGACGCGATGATCGAGCAGGTACGTTCCGCCGGGGCCGACGCCGTCGCCTCGGCCATGCTGCCCAAACTGCTGGGCAGCAGCACCACCCGGGAGCGCCCTGAAATGGCGGCCCAGGTTCGCCGGATGATACTGGGCACGCCGGTGCCCGGTCTTATCGGCGCACTGGAGGCGATGAAGGTGCGGGCCGACAGCCGTCCCCTGCTCCCCCAGCTGGGACGCTGGCCCGTCCTGATCGTGTGCGGCGAAGAAGACGTCATTACTCCGCCCGATCTGTCCCGGGCCATGGCGAACGCGATCCCGGGCGCCCGGCTGGAAGTGGTGCCGCGAGCGGGTCACCTCGCCCCGATGGAGCAGCCGGAGGTCGTGACCCCGATGTTACATCAGTTCCTGGACGAACATGTGAGGCTGGTGCAGGTGTGAAACTTTTTGGGGGTCTCAGGCGTCTATAGAAGTAGCGGCCCCGGTCCGATGTCCGTTGGACCACCGCTGTTCCAAAAGTTCATCCCTCCTTGTCGGCCCTGGGGCACTTGCAGCTCCGGGGCCGCCTTTCTATCGGCTTTCAGCTGTCGGCTTTCAGCTGTCAGCTTTCAGTTCGGGATGCAGGGGACAAAAAGGAGAAGACGCACGCCGTCGGTTGAAAACTGACAGCTGACCGCTGACAGCCGATTACCTTTTCGGCCTGACCGGAGGAGTATCGCCCTCGAACACTTCGCGGTTCTTGGCGATGTACTGTTCCTGATTCGTCGGGACGTCGTCCTCGGGGAAGATCGCGGTCACCGGGCATTCTGGTTCACAGGCGCCGCAATCGATGCATTCGTCGGGATGGATGTACAGCATATCCTCTCCCTCGTAAATGCAGTCGACCGGACAGACGTCCACGCAGGCTCTATCCTTGACCCCAATGCACGGTTCGGTGATCACGTACGTCATGCAGAGAATCCTCCCGGCGCCGGTACCCGGCCGTCGCGCCCGCATAGAGATAAGAATCGCATCTCCGGGACGCAAGGGGACCGTGGCGGGGCTGTTTTTTCTCGCAACAGCGCTCGGCGGGAGCCCGCTTCGGGGGCAGTCACCACCGGCCTGTACCGGGGGGAAAACCGCTCTGGTCCTCTCGGGCGGAGGGGCCAAGGGCCTGGCTCATATCTCGGTATTGCGTGCGCTGGACAGCCTGGGCGCCCGCCCCGATTTCATCGTGGGCAGCAGCGTGGGCGCCGTGATCGGCGCCCTCTACGCCAGCGGCTACGATGCCCGCGCCATCGAGGAGCTGACCCGCGAGGTCTCCGCCACCGAGGTCTTCGGCTCGGCCGAGCCGCGGAGTCCCCGTGCCTGGCGACCGCTCCGGCCGCTGCTGACCTGGGAACAGGGCGCCTCCGGCCTTTCCATCAAGAGCCCGGGCGTGGACGAGCCGAGGGTCAACGGCCGGCTCTCGGCCCTGATGCTGCGGGGGAATCTGCTGGCCCGGGGGAATTTCGATTCGCTTCCCATTCCCTTTCGGGCCGTCGCCACCAACCTGGCTACGCGTGAAGTGGTGGTGCTGAGTGGCGGAGACCTGGCCCAGGCGGTCCGCGCCAGTATTGCCATCCCGCTGGTGTTCCCGCCGGAACCCCTCGACAGCCTGGTCCTGACCGACGGGGGCCTCTCCGCCAACATTCCCGTGGGCGTCGCCCGCGCGCTCGGTGCCAGCCGGGTCATCGTATCGGACGTGACCGGCCAGCTCCGTCCCGCGAGCAGTCTCACCAGCCCGCTCGAGGTGGCCGAGCAACTGGTGGGGTTTCTCTTCATGCAGCCGTCGGTGTCGCTGCTGCCGGGTGATCTGCATGTCCGGGTCGACGTTCAAGGGTTCCGCAATCTGGACTTCAGCTCCGTCGCCTTCGACCGGCTGCTGGTGAACGGCCGGCGGGCGGCGGATTCCGTGTTCGCGCGTGCGTCATGCCTGCCTCGCGCTCCGCTGCAGGATCGCCCGCTGCCTCTGGCCATCGCCGACTTCACGGTTGACGGAGGCCTCCGCGGTGACGAAACGCTGCTGGAACGGGTGCTCGGTATCGCCCGCGATCCCCGGGTGGACCAGCCCCTGCTGCGGAGCCAGCTGCAGCACCTCGCAGAACTCGATGCTTACGATGCTCTGTGGCTCAACCCCCGGGGCCAGGGGGACAGCGTGTCGCTGCATGCCCGGGTCCGGCGGGCCGCGCCCCGTCTGGCCGCCGTGACGGTCGCGTACGACAATGACCTGGGCGGGCGGCTGGGACTGATGTACCTCGACCGGCACCTGCTGGGTACCAGCTTCGAGGGGAGTGCCACCGCGGCCCTCAGCCGGATCGAGACCCGGTTGAACTTCGGACTGCGGCGCTATTTCGGCTTCGGTCGCTCCCGCCTGGTGCCGGCCGCGACGGTACGGCTGGCGGAGGAGAAGATCATCCGTTATGACGCCGACGGTCAGGAGACCGGCCGGCCGTCCACCCGGGAAGCGGTGTTCTTTGCCGGTCTCGAGCGGGAGTTCCCCGGGCAGCTGGTTATTGCCGCCGGGGGAGACGCCCGGTTCTGGCGCGACGCCGATACCACCGGCCTGGGTGAACGGGCCGAAGGGCGGAGCGGGGGATTTGTCGTGCGGATCTCGGGGGAGCCGGGCTGGCTGTCCCTGCACGGAGAAGCGGTGGTGTCGGGCACCTTCCGCCGGGTGGCCGGCCGGCTCAGCACTACGGCGCATCTGGGACGGCTGACGCTCACGCCCACCCTGCGGGCCGGCTGGGGCGAGCGGCTGCCGCTGCAGAACCGGTTCCCGTTAGGCGGGGAGGAGGGGTTCCCGGGCGTCGCGGTGGAAGAGCTCCGGGGCGACCGGGAGCTGTTCGCCGGCCTTCAGGCCGCCTGGCTCCTCAAGGACCCGGTTTCGATCCTGCTGCTGGTGACCGGTGGCCGGGTGGCCAACGGCGGCGCGCTGTTCGAGGATGAGGACTGGCTGAGCGGGGTGCGGGCGGGGCTGGGGCTGGAAACGGCGATCGGTCCGGTGCGATTCGAGTACGGAGTCGCGTCCAACGGGCGGGATCAGTTGTTCGTTCGGATCGGGCGGTGGTTCTGATTCATTGACGATTGACAATTGACGATCGACAATTGCCCCAGCCGGATTCCATGGCTCAACGATTGACGATTGGTCTCGAAAGAGCGGAAAGCAATTGTCAATCGTCAATTGTCAATCGTCAATGAGTCACTCCCCCAGTTGGGCGTGGAGGAAGTCCAGCGTCCGCCGCCATGCGAGCTCCGCGGCCTCGGGCGCGAACACGGTGGGCCGGGTGTCGTTGAAGAACGCGTGTCCCGCGTCGTAGAAATGCGCTTCGAACGTACCGCCTGCCTCCTGCACCCGGGCCGCCAGAGCCCTCACCCGATCCACCGGCACCGATTGGTCCCGCTCTCCGAAGTGCCCCAGCACCGGCACCTTGATCCGCTGCGGCTCGATCGGGACGTTGGGGTGAATCCCGTAGAAATCCACGGCGCAGGCGATCCGGTCGCCGTGTTCCTGGGCGGCGTACAGCGCCAGCTGCCCGCCCATGCAGAACCCCACCACGCCCACCTTGCTGGGTGATACCGCCTTGTGGTGATGGAGGAAATCGGCGGCTCCGCGCAGCTCCCGCCCCGCGTGTTCAATGTTGAGCGCCATATAGAGCTTCTGCGCCTGGTCGGGACTGGCGGTGCTCTCGCCGTGATAGAGATCCGGCGCCAGCGCCACGAACCCGGCCGCGGCAAACCGGTCGCACACGTCGCGGATGTGGTCCACCAGCCCCCACCACTCCTGGAGCACCAGCAGACCGGGCCCCTTCCCGTCCTCGGGACGGGAGAGATATCCGGCGGTGGAGTCGCCGTCGGCGGAGAACTTTACCAGTTCTTTCATCCTTGGCTGTCGGCTGTCGGCTGTCAGCTATCAGCTGTCAGCAATCAGCTGTCTCCTTCGCGAGGTATTTCATGTGAGCGGTGCAGGCGGCTCGGGCACACCGTAATGGGGATCAGAACAACGACCGCCGACGAACTGATCGCTGACAGCCGATCGCTGACAGCCGATCGCTGACCGCTGACAGCTGCCTACAGCAGGGCTCCTGCCACCGGCCCCACCTGCGCCATTCGCGGCTCCGGTTGCCCGTAGCGGTCGGCGTCGGTGTACATCCGGCTCCACTCTTCCCGCAGGGCCAGGGGATGAGGGCCGTGGGGCCGGTCAATGGCGAGGACCCCGTCGAGGTGGTCGATCTCGTGCTGCACCAGCTCGGCCATGTCCCGCTCGAGCTCCACTTCGTGGGTCTCGCCCTTCACGTCCATGTAGCGCACCCGGATCAGATACGCCCGAAGCACCCGCACGAACAGATTGGGGAAGGAGTAGCAGTCGTCCCAGACCTGGAAGTCCTCGCTTCCGACCTCCACGATCTCCGGATTGATCAGCACCAGGGGCCGGGCTAATTCCGCGTACACGATCCGCACCGGCGCCCCGATCTGGGGAGCGGCAATTGCCCGGCCCATGCCGTACCGCGACTGGGCGTCCCGGAGGGTCTCCCGGAGGTCATCCACCACCACGCGGACGGCAGCCGAGCGCGGCTTGGTGATCGGCTCGGAGCGAGTGTATAAAATCGGGTCACCTAGCAGGCGGATACGATGGATCGTCATGGGACTGTTAATTCCCCATCCCGGGCTTGGTCTGTCAACTCTTGCTTCTCAAGGCTGTCGGCTGTCGGCTGTCAGCTGTCAGCCGCTTCCTGCTTCCTTGAGGCATGGGCTCGATGCTTAAGATCAATTTTATCAGCATCTTATGAATTCGAACCAAATTCACCAGATAATTATTGACTTTGGCCCCAGGCGACGTAGGATTCAGGCGATGACAGGACTCAACGAAGTGTCCGAAACCAGGACGGCGACCCTGCCTTCGGGACTCAAGGGCCCCCGGGCCGATGTCGTGATGGTGCTGAAGCGGGCCGGGAACCGAACGGCCCGGGAGCTGGGCGAAGAGCTCGGGCTGTCGCTCAATGCCGTCCGCCATCACCTCAAGGGGCTGGAGGCGGCCGGGCTGGTGGACTACGACCGCCAGCACAAGGGCGTTGGGGCTCCCTGCTTCCGCTACCGGCTCACCCCGGCCGGCGAGGCGCTCTTTCCCCGCCGCTACGAAGACGCGGTGTCCCGCCTGCTGGATCACGTGGTGGAGCGCGAAGGCCGCGCCGCGGCCGTGGAAGTGCTCCAGGCCCGTTACCGGGAACTGGCCCAGACCCTCCGGACCAGCCTGGCGACGGCTACGCCGCAGGAGCGGCTCCATGTCGTAGCCCGGGCCTTGGCGAACGACGGCTACATGCCGGAGGTACGGGAATCGCCGCCGGGACTGCCGATGCTGGTGGAGCACAACTGTCCCATGCAGCAGGTCGCGGAGCGGTTCCCTGAGCTGTGCGAAGCCGAGGCCCGTTTCCTGGCGGAAGTACTCGAGGCCGAAGTCGTGCGCGAAGCCCACATCGCAAGTGGATGCGGGTCGTGTGAGTACGTGGTGACACCCAGGCTGTCGGCTATCGGCGGTCAGTCGTCAGCTAGTCCTCCGCTGACAGCTGACAGCCGACAGCTGATAGCTGATCGCTGACAGCCGAGAGCTACCTGACAATGACTGATTCTGTAGAGACGCTCGTCAACCGCGAATACAAGTACGGCTTCGTCACCGATATCGAGGCCGATGCGGTTCCCGCGGGCTTGAGCGAAGACGTCATCCGGCTGATCTCCGCCAAGAAGGGCGAGCCGGACTGGCTGCTCGAGTGGCGGCTCCGCGCCTACCGCGCCTGGCAGAAGATGGAAGAGCCCCACCACTGGGCC
>DASTEX010000516.1:0-2097 GCA_035709185.1 Gemmatimonadales bacterium | reverse complement strand
GGTAGTCGATTGCGGGTTTCATGGCGAGTTCCCGTGAGAGCAGCGATTCAGGGGGACAGAGACGGGCCGCCGAGGAGGCTGCGGGCCGGTGAGAGATCTTCCACTCGAGCCGCGGGCGCCGAAGCGGGAGGCGGACCTTTGAGGTAGCGGCTGGCGAACGTGAGGAACGTGGGCCAGTTGGGGCCGGGGGTGTGGCCGCCGCTGTGCTGGCGGAACGCCACGTCGCCGTCGATCAGCACCGTCTCGATGGGCGGGAACTCGCTGGTTCCCATGTCCTTCATGCCCAGGAGCCGGTAGACCGGCCCGGCGCCGGCGGTGGCCAGGAACGTGCCCTTCGCGTCCACCCAGCCGTCGCCCCGCGTGGCGCCGGCGCCGATGAACACGGGGCGCGGCGCGCACAGCGCGATCAGCTCGTGAGAGTCCACCGGCAGGTCGTCGCAGGTGAGCGGACCGGCATACTTGAGGTAATTGCCGGCCATCCAATGGTACTCGCTCGTTCCGGCGACGTTTTCCACCAGCTCGCCGAAGTTGCGGCGGTGCAGCTTGGCGCCCCCCGCGCCGGAGGAGCTGACGCAGGCAATCGCGAAGCGCGGTTCATACGCCATGGCGACGAGCGCGGCCTTCCCGTAGCGTGAGTGGCCCTCGATGCCCACCTGTCTTGCGTCCACGGACCGGTCGGTCTCAAAGTAATCCAGGGCGCGGCTGGCACCCCAGGCCCAGGCCCGCAGCGCCCCCCAATCGTCCGGCTTGCGCGGCTGGCCCTTGTTAACCAGCCCGATGATGCCCCGGGTGAGGCCGGCTCCGTTGTCGGCCTGAACGCAGTACGGCGTGAGGAGTGCGCAGCCCCAGCCCCGGGCCAACACTTGCTGCTGCCAGGTAGGTCCGCCGCCGCCCGGTCGAGGGGCCGGGCCTTGACCGGGTCTGCGGGCGCCGCCAAACCCTCCTCGGCCGCCGAAGGAGAACCCCAACTCTATCAGCACCGGCACCGGCTTCGTCGCATTGGCCGGGGTGGTGAGCGTCAACTGGATGTCCACGGTGACGTGCGGGTAGGATGAATTGTCCACGTGGCCCACGAGCTGCTTCGTGAGGACCGGCACGTCGCCATTCATCTCGCGGCTCGTGCCGGTCACTTCCCAGTTGACTCTCGGGGTGACCCGCGGAACGCGGCCGTAGACCTCCCGGTCGAACTCCTCCACGATCTCCGGGCGCCGCTGCCGCCACCACACCCTCGCCGTCGTGACCTTCCGCCCGTTCTTCAAGATCAGCGGGTCCGGCAGGTTCGGGTACGGGTTAGCCTTCGCCTCATCATAGTTGGCGGCGTTCGGCGCCTGTGGGTCCCGGCCGTTCGCCCCCCGCCGCAGGGCACTGATCCTCAGCAGCTCCATGGTCCGCTGATGATCCTGCTGCGCGGTCAGCTCCAGAGGCGGCGGCAGGCTGTCTTGCGCTCTGGCTGGATCGGTTCCGTATCTCCACGGCGCGAGAAACAGCGCCAGGGCGAGCGTGGCGGCGGACCCTCTCCGCGAACGCATGGCAATAGCGGGCATCAGTTCCTCCTCGTCCGGGACTGTCCGGGGATGGTTCGACGATAGCAGACGGCCTCCAGCTCGACACCTCCGTAGTCATCGATCCGCGTGCGTCCGTCGGGCTGCCAGCCGAGGCTTTCGTAGAAGTGGCGGGCCCGCTGGTTCTCCCGCAGCACCCAGAGGGTGGCTTCTCGCACCCCCAGTTCCCGGAGCGCGTCCGCGGCGGCCGCCATCAGCGCCTTTCCCACCCCCCGACCCCAGTGCTCCGGCAGCACGTACACCAGGTAGACGAGCCCTTCATCGGTCTCATCCTGCGCCCGGCCGATCGTCGCGAAGCCGGCGACCTCATCTTCACAGACGGCGACCACCGTCCGCTTCCGCCGGCCGTTCTGATGCTTCACCAGGCTTCGTGACCAGTTGGCCGTCTGCTCCTCGACGGAGAACCCATCCAGAAACGCGTCCGGCATCAGGTGACGGTAGGCGGTCTGCCAGGTGGTGATTTCCACGGCCGCGATGGCCGCGGCATCGGCTGGTGTCGCCTGGCGTATGGAGAGCTTCATCGCCGCACACCCCT
>DASTEX010000515.1:0-8460 GCA_035709185.1 Gemmatimonadales bacterium | reverse complement strand
GGGAAGTAGGCCGCCCCGAACGCGGTCCGGTACACCAGCCGGCGATACTGCTCGAGGTAGATCCCCTCGTTCGGGTTGTCGGGGTTCTCGATGACTCCAGCGGCCCCGTAGCCGTAGTAGGGTTGCTGCTCCAGGCCCACCGTCCAGGCAAGCCGGTTCCGGAGATTGGCGTACTGCGCCAGCACCGCGGTCTCCTCCAGTCGGCCGTTCAGGGTGGTGGCGAAGGCGAGCCGGTGATCCCCCAGCATGTCGCCCAGGACGATGGTGGCCTGGCCGTAGAGCGCCCGCCCGAAGTTGTCGCGGGCGTACCCGATGCTGGGCTGGCTCACGTACTCCGGGTTGAACTTCACCTTGTAGGGTTTGCGGGTGAATTCCGCCGTGTCCGGCAGATCGTACGAGGTCGAGTCGAGGATCTTCGCGATCGAGACCGGCTCGGGTCCCCGGAGCGAATCCGCCACTACGCCCAGCGAGTCGGCCGGACGGAAGCCGTCGCGGGTCCGGTAGAGTGAACGGCCCGACAGCACGAACGGCGGTTTCGGCTGTTGCAGCGCGCGCGCGGCGGCGGGCGGCTGGAGCAGGGCGACCGGTCCGGGGGCCGCCGCGGGGGCGGCCTCGGGCCGGGTGACGATGAAGGCCGGATTCACCTGGTTGCCGCGCCACGGCTCCTTCTTGAGCAGCCGGGGGCTGCTCAGGGTGTACACGTCGTACTTGCCCTGCTCGAAGTACACGAAGGCCAGCCGGTCCGAATCGCGCGACCAGGACAGCGCGGGCGAAAGCGGAGTTATGCCGCTCACACCGGTGTAGAAGTCCGTGAGCTGCCAGGCCTGCCCGTCGGCGGTCTCGTAGAGGAAGATGTTGTTGACGCCGTTCCGGTCGGAGACGAAGGCCAGCGCCTCGCCGTCGGCGGACCATTGCGGGCTCACGTTGCGGCCGATGCCCAGGGCATCGGGCAGCTCCACCTTGCCCGAGGCCACATCGTACAGACCGATCCGCAGCGGTCCCCAGACCAGGCGCTCGAAATCGGTGGCCGGCCCGCGATCGGTCACGAAGGCGATGGTCTTGCCGTCGGGCGACCAGGCCGGGTGGAGATCGGCGTAGCGGTCGTGGGTGATTCGCTGGAAGTCCTTGCCGTCGGCGTTGACCGTGTAGAGGTCGGAGATGCCGCCATCCAGGCCGGAGAAGACCAGCCGCTGGCCGTCGGGGCTCCAGGCCGGCGTCGTGATGCCGGAGATCGGCACCTTGATCCGGCGGATCTCCTTGTTCCGGCGGGGATCGACGATGACCAGGTCGTCCTTGCCGTCCCGCTTGGCCGCGAAGGCCAGGAACTTTCCGTCCGGCGACCAGCTGGCCGACGAACTGATGAACCGGTAGGTCTCGTAGTTCGACGAATAGGACGATTCCAGGATCCGGCGGATCGGCTTGCCGGTGTTGCCGTCGGCCAGATAGAGGTCGACGAAGAAGAAGTCCTTCTCGCTGAAGTAGGCCACCAGCGAGCCGTCCGGCGACAGGGCGGGGGCCAGGTGCCAGGTCCCGTCCGAATTGCCTTCGGTCAGGAGGGGGGTGGCCACGGTGCGGGCCTTCACCCGGTCGCCCACTTCGGGCAGGAACTGCTTCTGGACCGCGTCGCGCCACTGGTCCACCAGCATTTCGAAGCTGAGCCCGGTGACCCGGCGCACGGCCAGCTCGATCGAGCTGCCGGTCGCCGCCTTGGTGATCTGCCCGACGGCCTCGTCGCCCCAGCGGCCCCCGATATACGACACCAGCGCGTGGCCGAAGCGGTAGGGGAAGATCCGGTAGAAATCCCGGGCGTTGGGGAGCTTGCCTTCCAGCGCGGCGTCGCGCAGCCACATGGCGGTATTGGGGTCGACCGGGCCGATCGAGAGGTACTCGGCCATGCCCTCGCCCCACCAGAGCGGCGCGTTCACCTGCACGATGCCCTGGACCCCGGAGATGCCCCGACCCCGGGACCAGATGTCGAACTGGAACTGGTGCGTCATCTCGTGCATCAGCACGTGCTCGATGTCGTCGTACGAGCCGGTGAGCGGGAAGACGTTCCGGTGCAGCAGGTAGTCGGTGAAGCCGCCGGTCCCTTCGTCGATGTCGCCGCCCGCCAGGTTGGTCTGCTGGAACTCGGAGTGCGACGCGTACAGCAGGATGGGCTTCCGCTCGTTGAACTCGTGATTGAGGATCCGGGCCAGCTTGGTGTAGGTCCGCTCCGCCATGCGGGCGACGTCCAGCGCCGCTTCCGCTTCGCGCTCGTAGTAATGCACGTCGAAATGCTGCGTCTGGATGATCTTGAAATCGAACTTGGCGTACATGACCTTGTTGCGGCCGAAGTACTGCGCGGCCGCCGACCCCGGCGCCAGCAGGGCCAGGGCCAGACCCGCGACGAGGATCCGCGCGGCGTGGTTCATAACTGACCGGACCGTCCTTTCTGGTCCCCGCCCGGCTCCGTCAAGACGACGGGGGCATCGCTCCAGAGCCGTTCGAGTTGATAAAAGGCGCGGGCCTGGGGGTGAAACAGGTGGACCACGAAATCCACGAAGTCGATCAGCACCCATTTTCCGCCAGTAACGCCTTCGACGTGATGTGCGCGGACACCGCTGGTTTCGAGACGCTGCAGGACCGCATCACACAGCCCTCGGACGTGGGCGTCCGAAGTGCCACTTGCTATGACGAAAAAGTCGGTAGCATCATTTACACCTCGCAGGTCGAGTACCGAAATGGAACTCCCCTTCCGGTCCTCGACTGCCTCCACCGCCATCCGCACCGCCCTCGGAAGTGGACGCTTGACCTCAGCCATGGACACTTCCGGGCGGCCGGGTCGGCGCTCCATCCTCGATCTGATAAAACACCGCCCACGCGCCGATTCCGGTATGCGCGCCCAGCACGCCGGTGGCCTGGGCCACGAAACAGTCGCGCGGCTGAAAGGCGGCGACCAGCGCCGCCCGCATCCGCTCGGCCACGTCGGGTGCACTGGCATGGGCCACGCCAAAGCGGACCACCTTCGGTCGCGGCGTCAGGCGCTGATCCAGCAGCTGCAGGACCCGCCGGAACACCGCCTCCCGTCCCCGGGCCCGGTCCACCGGGACCAGGCGGCCTTCCTCGTCCATCCCGATGATCGGCTTGACGTCGAGCATGCCCGCCAGCCAGGCCCGTCCCCGGGAAACCCGGCCCGACCGCAGCAGATTGTCGTAGGTGTCAACCGTCAGAAACATCCCCGCCTGTTGCTTCAGCCGCTCCAGCTCCTCTGCGATCTCGCTCGCGGGCCATCCCGATTCCGCCAGTTCCGCGCCGCGCAGTACCAGCATGCCCTGGCCCAGCGAAACGGTCCGGCTGTCGACGAAACGGACCCGCGTCAGTCCGGCCACCCGCGCGGCCGTCTGACCGGCCTGGAACGTTCCCGAGAGAACCCCTGACACCAGTACAGTAACGACTTCCTCCGCCTCCTCCAGCGCCGAACGAAAAACACGCACAAAATCGGCTGGCGCCGGCTGGGAGGTGGTGGGAAGTTCCTTCGCCGAGGGCAGCCGGGCGTAGAACTGGTCGGCGTGCAGCTCCACCCGGTCCTTGAAGGAGCGGTCGCCGAAGGTGATCTGGAGCGGCACCAGGGCAATCCGGTGCCGGTCGATGATCGCGTCGGGCAGGTCCAGGGCGGTATCGCTGACCAGAGCTACGGGCCGGCGCTCGATGTGTTTCAGGGCCCGGTGCTGGGCCCGCATGTCGTCGGCCTTGGTGGAGGTGACCGTGCCCCACTGGGCCGCCGCCGTGAACACCGCTTCGGGGGTGTCGGTATGGACGTGCGCCTTGAGCACGTCGCCGGTGCTGACCACCACCACCGAGCCTCCGAACCGGTGCATCACGTTGCGGACTTCGTTGGTGGGGGGGAGCTGTTCCCCCAGGACCACGACCTCGGTGCAGAACTGGTAGTCGCGCTCCTCGGCCACCTCGGCCAGAGAAGCGGGCGAGAACTCTTCGGCCGGGAGCGGCAGCGCGGCCGGCAGGATCGGGTTGCCTTCGATGACCCGGACCATGCCTTCGAACATCCGGACGAAGCCCTTGCCGCCGGCGTCCACCACGCCCGCTTCCTTCAGGGTCGAGAGCAGCTCGGGCGTGGAGGCGAGCGCGACCTCGCCCTCCTGGTACAGCCGCTTCACGAAAGTGGCCAGATCGGGTACCTCGCCGGCCACCCGCTCGGCCGCCTCGGTCATGCCCCGCGCCACCGTGATGATGGTCCCCTCCCGCGGTTCATCCAGCGAGGCATAGAGCCGGTCGTATCCGACGCGCAGCGCCCGGGCCAGGTCGAGCGTGGTGGCCGTGTGCCGGGTGCCGAGCGACTCGGAGACCCCCAGGAGGAAATTGGCCAGCATCATCCCGGAGTTCCCCCGGGCTCCCAGGACGGCGGCCCGCGCCATGGTGCGGGCGGTCTCCTGAAGCGACGCATCGCCGAGCGCCTGCAGGGCGTCGGCGACGGAGCGCAGCGTCAGACTCAGGTTGGTGCCGGTATCCCCGTCGGGGACCGGGAAGACGTTGATGCGGTTGATTTCCTCCCGGCCTGCCGCCACCCACTCCGAGGCGGCGAACATCGAACGGGCCAGGCGGGGCCCGTCCAGGTAGGCAATCCCGACCGGCATCCGGCCGCTTATTCGGCCACCACCGTCAGTTGCACGTCGGCGTGGACCTCGGGATGAAGCCGGATGGTCACCGTGTGGGTGCCTAACAGCTTGATGGGATGCTCCAGCTCGATCCGGCGGCGGTCGATCTGGTGGCCCTGGGCCGCGAGTGCGTCGGCGATGTCCTGGGCGGTGATCGAACCGAACAGCCGCTCGCCTTCGCCCGCCTTGGCCGACAGCGTCAGGCGCACGCCGGTCAGGGTGGCGGCCAGGGCTTCCGACTGGCTCTTCTCGGCGGCGTGCTGCCCGGCGCGGGCCTTCTGTTCCGCCGCGATCCGCTTCTTGTTGCCTTCGGTGGCCTCGTAGGCCAGCCCGCGGGGCAGGAGGTAGTTGCGGGCATAGCCGGGCTTCACCCGCACCATGCTTCCGGCCTTGCCGAGCGATTTGATGTCTTCCCGCAGGATGACTTCCATCATGAGATGACTCCTTGAGTCGGCGGCTGTATCCGCCGCAGGTCCAGCCAGGTATCGGCGATCCCCACCAGCATCAGCGCGCCCGCGGCATATGGTAACAGCAGCGCACCGCTGATGCACAGGGCGAGTCGCAGGGACAGGCTCCATCGGGCCAGGATGGTCATCGCCACCGCCATCCCCCGGGCGGCGTATACCCCGGCCCAGACCACCAGCAGGTTCAGCGCGAGCAGCGACCAGGGCTGAGCCAGCGGCGCCAGCACCAGGCCCAGCGTGACGATGGCGCC
This sequence comes from Gemmatimonadales bacterium, assembly GCA_035709185.1. Classification (GTDB taxonomy): domain Bacteria; phylum Gemmatimonadota; class Gemmatimonadetes; order Gemmatimonadales; family GWC2-71-9; genus SZUA-320. Next base: position 3,090 of record DASTEX010000515.1, on the reverse strand, counting down.
CCAGATCAGGTGGTCGTTGAACTGAAAATCCCGGAACCGCCCGGGCTCGGGGTCGATCCGGCCGCCGGTGATGTGCCAGGCAAGCGACCGGGCCAGCATCCCGCCCGCGATTCCCCCGAGGACCACGATCGCCGGATAGACCCGGGCGAGAGCGCTGACGGCCCGCCGGAGGGTTTCCGCCTCGCCGGCGGAGAAGCGCCAGAAGGCCAGGCCCTCGGCCAGCTGCGCCTGCCACCGGGCATCCACGGCGGCCCGTAGCTCGGTCCAGGGCAGCCCCAGAGCCCAGACCAGCACGCAGATCAGCGTGGCGCTGTCGACCGCCGCCACCGCCACCCGGGGGAACGCGGGCCCGGGCGAGAACCGGGACAGAAGGATGACCGCCGCGGTGAACGTCACGCCGTAGCCTAACAAGAGGTCGCGGGCCAGATCGCGCCCGCCCGCGAGGCTGATCGAGACCAGCAGTGCCGTGGCGCCGATCCAGCTCCATTCCCGGAGCGAGCCGGGCCGGGCCTGCAGCAGGAGCGCCGCGAGCGGCAGAGCTACCAGCAGGCCGGGGAAGGGGGAGAGCAGCAGAAACGCGACGAGGGCCCCGAAGAGCCCCCGCGGCACCCGGCGCCCGGCAGCGGACGCCGAACCTCGGTCCATCAGCCCTGGTGACCCTTGATGTACGGCAGGAGTGCCAGGTAACGCGCCCGCTTGATGGCCACGCTCAACTGGCGCTGATGCCGCGCCGAGATGCCCGACAGCCGGCGGGGAAGGATCTTGCCCCGCTCGGTCAGGAACCGCGACAGCAGTTTGTCGTCCTTGTAGTCGATCACGCGGATCCGCAGCTCCGCAATCGGATCACCCTTCTTGACGCGCATTATTCGTCCTCCTCGAACTCCGACTTGGCCGTGGAGACCTGGGCCGGAGTCGGCGGATTGTCATTGAGCACCACCAGGAACCGGAGGACCGAGTCATCGAGCCGCAGGGCCCGCTCGAACTCGGGGAGCAGCTTGCCATCGGTGTCGAAGTTGGCGATGACGTAGTAACCGGTCGGGCGCTTCTTGATGGGATAGGCCAGGGTCCGGCGACCCCAGTGATTCAGCTTGGGAGCTTCGCCGCCGGGCGTCTGGATGAGGGCGTGAAACTGAGTAAGCTTCTGGTTGATGGTTTCATCCTCGAGCGTGCTGTCGAAGATGTAAACCACCTCATACGGGCGGATCATCGACACCTTCCTCTGGTCTGGGCGCCCCGGGCCTGGTGTGAAGCCCGCGGAGGGTTCGGTTGTAAGCCCACCAATCTAGCCAACTTACCCTGGGAGGGGTAGTGGAACTCAGGCATCGCGGCGGAGCCGGTTGCCGGGCCGCTATCCTGGCGCTCGCGCTGGTGGCGGGAGGGCCAATAGTCCTTGCCGCCCAGGCAAGCGGTGCCGTGGAAGGACGGGTGGTTTCGGAGGTGGGTGAGGCGCTGGATGGGGCGGAAATCAGGTTGGAGCCGAGCGAAGGGGGCATCGTCCGCCGGGTCGAATCCGACCGCACCGGTGCCTTTCGGATCGGGTTCCTGGCTCCGGGATCCTACCTTCTCTCCACCAGACGTATCGGGTACCGGCCAGGCGAGCCGCTGCTCGTTTCCGTGGGGATCGGCGCCACCATCCGCCTGACCGTCACCCTCGTGCCGGTACCGGTGGCGCTCGATTCGCTGGTCGTCAGCGCACCCCGGGTCACCCTCACTCGCCGGGATACCGAGTTCGCCACCCGGCTGACCGCACGGGAGCTGGCGATCCTGCCCACGTTCAACGAAGCCCGCTCCCTGGTAGCCTTCACGCCCGGTGCGCGCCCGGACCAGATCTGGGGCGCCGCTTCGGCCCAGGCCAACCTGTATCTGCTGGACGGAATCAGCGTGAACCATCCGGGGCTGGGGGGCGATTTCCTCCAGCCCAGTGTCACGTGGATCGACCAGGTGGAAGTGCGGGGGCTGGGAGCGGGAGCGGAGACCGGGAATTTCCAGGGCGGGGTGGTCAACTACCTCACCAAATCCGGGACCAACCGGCTCGAAGGTCAGGTGCGCGCCACCTTCGAGTCCCACCGGCTGAACGGTTCCAACCTGGGGCTGACCGAGGTGGGGAGCGAGCCGGGCAGCCGGTACGAGCTCGATGGCCAGCTCCGGGGTCCCCTGGTCCGGGACCGGCTCCACTTTGCCCTCTTCGGACAGCTGATCGGGCGGGATCTGCGGGTCCAGAACCAGGTGCCTCAGCGGCCGGCGGGCCTGGTGGAGCCGGCCCCGGACTTCACCGAGCGGAAACTGTTAGGCAAGCTCCGCTGGCGGCCGGCCGGCGGGGACCTGCTGCAGCTGGAGCTGGGCCGTCTGGAGCTGGATGGCGACCCGGCCGGTCTGACCGGCTTCGAGAGCCCCGAAGCGGCGATCCGCCAGACCTTTCGCGTGACCCTGCCCTCGTTCGGGTGGAACCATACCTGGTCGGAACGGAGCAACCTCGATTTCCGGATCGGCGGTTTCACTTCGCGGGACGACCGCGATCCCCTGGCGGGTGGAGTTGTCCCCGGCCTGCTCACGCTGCAGGACGTAGGAGCGCTGTCTTTCCAGAACGCGGTCTTCGGCGAACGCCGCCGGGCATCCAGTGTGGACCTCTCGCTGGCCTGGAGCGTGGGCACCCGCCTGTTCGGCCTGGCCCACGATCTCCGGATCGGGGCTCAGCATCAGATAGGCAGCTGGGACTTCACCCGTTCGCGAACCGGGGGAATGACCTGGCGGCCCTTCGATCGCCGCGTGGCCCCCTTCTGGGATCCCGCCGACCCGGCCAGCTGGTACTCCCAGGACGTAATTGCCAGCACCTGGGGGGGAGAAACCCGGCTCGATTCCCGGGTTGAAAACAGCGCGCTCTTCCTCCAGGACTACATCGAGGTCACGCCCCGGGTCCGGTTGAATCCGGGGCTCAGATTAGGCCGCTGGGTCGGCCGCCTCACGCCGACCAACGGTCGGACCTTCACCGCGGCCACCGATCATGCCCTGGAGCCGCGGGTCGGTCTGGTGGTGGACCTCGACCAGCGCGGGACTTTGGTGGCCAAGGCGCACTGGGGACGGTTCCACCAG
>DASTEX010000514.1:0-4293 GCA_035709185.1 Gemmatimonadales bacterium | reverse complement strand
GAGCCGACCACGAACTGCTCCCCGGAGGGATACGTCACCCGCTTCAGGAAGGTGGATTTCCAGGTCGGGAAAAGCCCACCCGGCTCGGGATACATATAATGAATCCACCCTTCACCCGACGGACTGGCGGCCACCTCCAGGATCATCCGGCCGAGCGGACGGCCGAGGACGTCCTTCAGTTCGCTGACATCGAGTCCTTCCCCTTCGGGAATGGCCGCATTGAAGATCCGGACGCCGTGCATGTTCCAGACGAAGAGATAGGTATCGTTGTGGAACCAGCGGGAGTCCTTCTCCCGGAAGCGGGGATAGGCCCGTTCGCCTTCCCGCTCCAGCACCGCCACTCCGGCCCGGACCAGTCGGGTCACTTCGGACGCACTGGCCCTGGCTGCGGTCACGGTCTCCCGTGGAGCATGAGCCAGATACACGCCGGCACCCACCAGCACGGGACGTCCCTCCCGCAGCGCCCGGCGAACCCACGTGGATTTCAGGGTCGAAGCATGGTCTCCCGGCTTGGGCCACATGTAATCGACCCATCCGGAATCGGCGGACCGTACCACCTCGAGCATCTCGCGGACGAGGTATTTCCCCTGCGTGTCCTTTACATCGAGCAGGTTGCGGCCTTCCAGGTTGGGAAAGGCCGGGTTCACCAGTTCGATCCCGTCCAGGTCGACCACGAAGACATAGGTATCCTTGACCAGGAAAGGACCGGTGGGATCGCGCAGCAGGGGGAAGGCGCCCGGGCCGAGTCGTTCGATCACCTCCACGGCATTCGCCACCATATCGGTGACGAAGCCCCGCTCCATGCGGTCGTTGTAGAGCCCGCTGCCGACGACATACTCCCGCCCGGAAGGGGCCGAGACCAGCCGCACGTAACTGCTCTTCCAGCGGGGCAGCAGGCCGCCCGGAACCGGCCACTGGTAGTGATACCAGCCGGACCGTTTGTCAGGCGCCGCCGTGGCCGCCTGCAGCAGTCCGCGAATGATCGGCCGGCCATTTACGTCCTTGAGCTCGATCTGGTTCTTGCCCTGGAGCTCCGGATCCGGATGGGCCACCATGTACCCGTTTCGATCCAGCACGAAGATGTAATACTCACCCTGCCGCCATCGGCTGCCCGGGAAACAGAGATCGTCGAAGGCCGCTTCTCCTCTGGAACGGACCGCCTCGGCGGCATCCTCCACCAGCGCCACGAGCTTGCGGGTCTCGGGATCCTGATAAGACTGGTCGAGATCTGCGGCGGGGGCCTGAGCGGCACTGCTGAACGACATCAGCAGCAGAACCGCCGCGATGGTTAGTGAAGGCATGGGGCCTCCCTTCTGGTGCGCGCCACGCGCCCAACGCAGGATAGTCCCCCGCTATTGAAGTGGTTATGAGCCCACGGTGACATGCGCTTAAGGCGCCGACAGGGTGTCAGGGTTCCTTTCCGCCTTTTCCGCCCTTTCCGCCTTTTCCGTCTTTCGGGCTTGCATCCGGCGCAATTCCCTGCTCCCTTCTCGGAGTACCGAACCAGGGCCTGCCTGTGCACCGGGAGGCGATCGGCTTGTCATCCCATCCATCGGAGAGCGCTTCATGAACCGGCGCCTTGTCTACCTCGCTCTGGCCTGGGCCGCGTGTGCCCCGCTCGAGGCGGCGGATCAGGAAGTGGCCCGCTGGGAGCGGCAGGCCCGGAGCGTCACTATCATCCGCGACGACTGGGGCATTGCCCACGTCAACGGCAAAACCGACGCCGATGCCGTGTTCGGGATGATCTACGCCCAGGCGGAGGATGACTTCAACCGGATCGAGACCAACTATCTGAACGCGATGGGCCGGCTGGCGGAGGCCGAGGGGGAATCGGCGATCTACCGCGATCTCCGGATGAAGCTCTTCATCCATCCCGACAGCCTGAAGGCGAAGTACCAGGCGAGCCCCGAGTGGCTGAAGGCCCTGATGAACGCCTGGGCCGACGGCCTGAATTACTTCCTGCGCCGGCATCCGCAGGTGAAGCCCCGGGTCATCAACCGGTTTGAGCCCTGGATGGCGCTCAGCTTCAGCGAGGGCAGCATCGGGGGCGACATCGAGCAGATCTCCCTGGCAGACCTGCAGCGGTTCTACGGCGGGGCGGACACCAGCGGGCTTCCGGGAAGCGAGGAAGCCGCGGGCGATGGCGAGCCCCGGGGATCGAACGGATTCGCCATTGCGCCATCCAACTCCGCTTCCGGCCATGCGCTGCTCCTGATCAATCCCCACACCTCGTTCTTCTTCCGGGCCGAGCTTCAGATGACGAGCGAGGAGGGGTTGAACGCCTACGGGGCGGTCACCTGGGGCCAGTTCTTCATCTACCAGGGATTCAACGAGCGGGCCGGCTGGATGCACACCTCGAGCGGGGTCGACAACATCGACGAATACCTCGAAACCATCGTCGAAAGGGACGGCAGGTACTACTACCGCTACGGCACCGCGGAGCGGCCGGTCGTCACCGCCCGCATAAGCATCCCGTACCGGACCAACACCGGCATGTCGGCCCGGACCTTCACCGTGTATCGCACCCATCACGGCCCGGTGGTACGGAAGCAAGGCGATCAGTGGGTGGCGGTGCGGCTGATGGAGGAGCCGGTGAAGGCGCTGACCCAGTCGTACACCCGCACCCGGGCCCGCAACTATCAGGAGTTCCGCGGGACCATGGAGCTGCACACCAACTCCTCCAACAACACCATCTTCGCCGACGCGGAAGGCAACATCGCCTATTTCCACGCCAACTTCGTTCCCCGGCGCGACACCAGCTTCGACTGGACCCGGCCGGTGGACGGCAGCAACCCGGCCACCGAGTGGAACGGGGTGCACGGCGTGGAGGAGAGCCCTCACCTGCTGAACCCCGCCACCGGCTGGCTCTACAATACCAACAACTCGCCCTGGTCGGCCGCGGGTGCCAACAGTCCGCGGAAGGCGGATTATCCCGCCTATATGGAGAGCGGCGGTGAGAACGCGCGCGGCCTCCATGCGATCCGGGTACTCCAGAACAAAAAGGACTTCACCCTGGGCTCGCTGATCGAGGCGGCCTACGACAGTTATCTCACGGCGTTCGAACCGCTCATTCCCTCGTTGCTTCGCGCCTGGGACGAGACCCCGGCGGGCGATCCGCTGAAAGCCGCGTTGTCGGAGCAGATCGCGACCCTGCGGCAGTGGGATCTCCGATGGGCCGAGTCGTCGGTTCCCACCACCCTGGCCATCGCCTGGGGAGATGAGATCAGTCGAAGAACCGGCGCCGACGCCCGGCGCGCCCGCGTGCCGGGGGATGAGTACATCGCCACCCGCACGACATCGGAGCAGAAGCTCCGGGCGCTGGCCGCGGCCTCCGACACCCTCACGGCCCGCTACGGCACCTGGAAGACCGCGTGGGGCGACGTGAACCGGTTCCAGCGCCTCACCGGTGACATCGTGCAGCCGTTCGACGACAGCAAGCCCAGCATACCGGTGGGCTTCACCTCGGCCCGGTGGGGCTCGCTGGCATCCTTCGGCGCGCGCAGCTATCCCGGTACGAAGAAGCTCTACGGCACGAGCGGCAACAGCTTCGTGGCCGTGGTCGAGTTCGGCGACAGCGTCCGGGCCCGCGCGGTTACGGCCGGCGGCCTGAACAGCAATCCGGCGTCGCCCCACTTCAACGACCAGGCGGCGCGGTACGCGAAAGGCGACCTGCGCGAGGTGTATTTCTACCCAGCGCAGCTCGAGCGGCATGTCGAGCGGCGCTACCAACCAGGGAACTGACGTGCTCGGAATCCTGATCCTCGGCCTGCTGCAACAGACCGCGGCCGACGAATACACCCGGTACGAGCTGCTCCAGCCCGGGAGCGGCCGGTTTCGCATTTATTACGAAGTCACCGCGACGGCACCCGGCGCCCGGTACTTCTTCAATCCCATCCGGAAAGGCAGCGAGGCCAGCGACGAGGCGGTATATGACCGCGCCACCGGAGCGCCCCTCCGGTTCGAGGTGGTAGACGGCGCAACCGCCCGGACCGGGGGGCTGGCCTCGGCCGATTCCGCCACGCAGTACATCAGGGTTGAATTGCCCCGCCCGGTTCCCCGGAACGGCGAGGTCCGGCTGCTGATCGACAAGACCTACCGCGACACCGCCAGCTACTTCGTTGAAGGGCCGGATCTGGTCTTCTCCCGTCGTCTGGGCATCCGGCGCAATGCAGTGGTGCTCCCCCCGGGCTACGAATTGATCGGCTGCAACGTGCCCTCTCAGGTGCTGACCGACAGCGCCGGCCGGATCTTCCTGAGCTTCATCAATCCCGGGCCGGACGCGGCGTCTCTGGT
>DASTEX010000513.1:0-6712 GCA_035709185.1 Gemmatimonadales bacterium | reverse complement strand
CGAAAGGGGGCCGTATGAACACGACCGCGCTGATCTTCATGGCCGGCGCCTGGATTTTTGTGCTGGGGCTCACTTTCTGGTCGTTCAAGAAGCTCATGAGCACGCCCGAAGACGAGAAACTGCCGCCGCCGGGGACCATCGCGTGAACCTGTTCCGCCGGAAACCGATCGCGGTGCTGCAGGCCGAGGCGGAGTCCGATCACGGACTCCGCCGGGCCCTGAATGCGTGGAACCTCACACTGCTGGGTATCGGGGCCATCATCGGGACCGGCATCTTCGTGCTCACCGGCACGGTTGCCGCGCAGAACGCCGGGCCCGCGGTGGTGCTTTCCTTTGTCCTCGCCGGGATCGCGTCCATCTTCGCCGCGCTGTGTTATGCGGAGTTTGCCTCCACCGTACCGGTGGCCGGGAGCGCGTATACCTACGGCTATGCCACCCTGGGCGAGCTCTTCGCCTGGATCATCGGGTGGGACCTGATCCTGGAGTACGCCCTCTCGGCCACCACCGTGGCCATCGGGTGGTCGGGGTACATGGTCCGGCTGCTGAATACCATCGGACTTTCGCTCCCCCCCGAGCTGACCGCCGCCCGGGGGACCGAGCTCACCCTGGCCGATGGATCGGTCGTCACCACGATATTCAACCTGCCGGCCGTGATCATCGTGGCGCTGGTCACGATCATGCTGGTCGTCGGGGTGAAGGAATCGGCCTCGCTCAACAACGTGGTGGTGTTCATCAAGGTGGGCGTGGTGCTGCTGTTCATCGCGCTGGCTTCCCGCGCGATCGAGCCGGCCAACTGGACTCCGTTCATTCCGCCCAACGAGGGCACTCGGGAGGCGTTCGGGTACAGCGGGATCGTGGCCGGCGCGGGCGTGGTGTTCTTTGCCTACATCGGGTTCGACAGCGTGAGCACCGCGGCCCAGGAAGCGAAGAACCCGCAGCGGGACATGCCGATCGGGATTATTGCCTCGCTGCTGGTCTGCACCGTGCTGTACATCGTGGTCTCGGGGATCGCCACCGGCGTCGTCCCGTATCGGGAACTCGACGTTCCCGATCCCATCTCCAAGGTGGCTGCCTCGGCCGGGCTGGGGTTCGTGACCGATCTCATCACCATCGGGGCGATCGCGGGGTTGTCTTCCGTGATCCTGGTCCAGCTCTACGCCCAGTCCCGCATCTTCTACACGATGGCGAACGACGGGCTCCTTCCCGCCTGGGTGGCCAAGATCCATCCCCGCTTCCGGACGCCCTGGATCACCCAGATTGCCATTGGCATTGCCGTGGCCATCCCCGCGGGGTTCCTCACGGTTCGCGAGGCGGCTTCGCTGGTCTCCATCGGCACCCTGCTCGCGTTCGCCATCGTGTCCGCCGGCGTGCTGGTGCTCCGGCGCCGCGAACCGGATCTGCACCGGCCGTTCCGGACCCCCCTGGTGTGGTTCGTCGCGCCGATGGGAGTGATCTCAGCGCTCTACCTGATGCAGGGCCTCCCCCTCCGGACCTGGATGCGGTTGCTGGTCTGGCTGGCCATCGGCCTGGTGGTCTACTTCGTGTACGGCATGCGGCATTCGAAGCTGGCGCGCAAGGCCTGAACCGGGAAGCCCACAACTGCCTAACGGAGCCAGTTCACGAAGCCGGTGATGATCAGGGCATTGGCGAAGTCGACGAAGAAGGCGCCTACCAGCGGGACCACCAGGAACGCCCGGGGTGCGGGGCCGAACCGCGCGGTCACGGCCCGCATGTTGGCGACGGCGTTGGCGGTGGTCCCGAGGGCGAACCCGATGAACCCGCCCGCCATGACCGCGGCCTCGTAGTCGCGCCCCATGCTGCGATGCAGCAGCGTCAGGGCCACCGCGGCCACGGTCACCACCTGGGCGGCGAGGATGACGACCAGGACCAACGCCTGCCCTGCCAGCTGCCAGAGCTTCAGGTCCATCAGCGCCACCACCAGGAAGATGTTGAGCGCAAGGCCTCCGATGAAATCCATGGCCCGCTGGTCGAGGCGGAACCATCCCCGGGTGTCGTCCAGGTGCCGGAGTACCGAGGCGACCAGCATCGCCCCGATGTAAGGCGGCAAGGTGATGCCGGCTGATTGAATCAGGCGGCTCACGATGCTCCCCACCCCCATGGCCCCGGCCAGTACCACCGCGTTCCGGATGAGGGTCGTGTCTTCCCGCTCCGTTTCCACCACGAGAGTGGCAGCTTCCGCGGTGTCGCCCGAAGGTCCGCCTGGAGAGGTCAGCCGGTGGGATTGGATCAAGCGGGTACTGACTGGTGCGCCCGCCAGGCCGCCGCTCACGATGCCGAACGTTGCCGCCGTGAGCGCCAGGGTACCGGCCCCGACCAGCCCGGCCTGCTCGAAGAGCGGAGCGAAGGCGAGCCCCGTCCCCGGCCCGCCTACCAGGGTGACCGAGCCGGCCACGACCCCGAGCAGCGGGTTATGACCAAATCCGGCGGCGATGCCGACCCCGATGACGTTCTGGACCAGGCAGAAGATCGTGGCCAGCAAGAGGAACCAGGCCACCTGTCGCCCACCGGACCGGAGGACGGCCAGGCTGGCGCCCATGCCGATCGTGGTGAAGAAGGCCACGAAAAGGACCGGCTGGGCCGATGTGTCGACCTGTACCGTCAGGAACCGGTCCCGGCCGATCAGTACCAGGAGCGCAAACCCGAGACCGCCCACCACGGCGGCCGGGATATTCAGCCGATTGAGAGTGCCGATCCTGGTCCGGAGCGCCAGCCCCCCATAGTGGAGCACGGCGGCCAGGGACAAGGTCTGCAACAGGTCCAGCTTGAGATCGAGCATGGGATGCAGACGCCGCTGAGAGAGGGTCGGTCCTCCGGTCGGGGACCGGGACACCTTCTACAGGCTGGGAGGTTTGGCCCCGCCCCGGGATGCTGGATGGGGCGAAGCCTTCGCCCTGCGGGGTGAACTCATGAGGGACGGTCAGGGAGCTGAAAGTCTGCCGTCAGCCGAGCCAGTTCAGAAACAGGGTGATGATCAGCGCGTTGGTAAAATCGATGAAGAACGCCCCCACCAGCGGCACCACCAGAAAGGCCCGGGGAGCGGGGCCGTAGCGGGAGCAGATGGCGCGCATGTTGGCGACGGCGTTGGCGGTGGTGCCCAGGGCGAAGCCGATGAAGCCGCCCGCCATCACCGCCGCGTCGTAATCGCGCCCCATGGCGCGATACAACAACGTGATCGCCACCAGCGCGATAATCACCACCTGAGCCGCCAGGATGACGAACAGCGGGAGCGCCTGCCCGGCCAGCTGCCAGAGCTTGAGATCCATCAGGGCCACAACGAGAAAAATGTTGAGGGCGAATCCTCCCACGAAATCCATTGCCTGCATGTCGATCCGGAACCAGCCCTTGACGTCGTCCAGATTCCGGAGCACCGACGCCACCATCATCGCCCCGATGTAGGCCGGCAGGGTAAATCCCTGCGACTGAATCAGCCGGCTCACGATGCTACCCAGCCCCATGGCCAGGGCCAGGATCACCATGTTGCGGATGAGCCCGGTGTCCTCCAGTTCGGTCTCCACCAGGAGGGGACCGGTAACGGGCACGGCCTCAACCGAGCCCCCGGCCGATTCAAGCCGGTGGGTCTGGATCAGCCGGGTGCTGACCGGACCGCCGGCCAGACCACCGCAGACAATCCCGAAAGTCGCCGCCGTGATGGCGAGGGTTCCGGCGCCGATCAGGCCGGCCTGCTCGAACAGGGGAGCGAAGGCCAGCCCGGTTGCCGGGCCGCCCACCAGGGTCACGGATCCTGCCATGACCCCCATCAACGGAGGCTGCCCGAACCCCAGCGCAATGCCCATCCCGAGGAAGTTCTGCACCACGCAGAACACCGTAGCGAACAGGAGAAAACCGACGACTTGCTTCCCCCCGACCCGAAGGAGCGCCACACTCGCTCCCATGCCGATGGAAGTGAAGAACGCGACGTTGAGCACCGGCTGTGCCGCCGTATCGAGCTGGATGGCGAGGAAGCGGTCGTGTCCGACCAGAATTAGCAGGGCGAACGTCAGCCCGCCCAGCACGGCCGCGGGAATGTTCAGCCGGTTGAGGATCCCGACCCGTTTCCGGAGCTGGAGCCCTCCGAAGTGAAGCACGGCGGCGAGGGTCAGCGTCTGCAGCAGGTCCAGCTTGAGGCTCAGCACAGTGAAACGGCCTCTGGAGCGGGCATCACAGTCTGGCGAACCATGGTGCCAGCACCAGCGCGACCACGCAGGTGACCTTGACCAGAATGCCGATAGCGGGGCCCGACGTGTCCTTGTAGGGGTCTCCCACGGTGTCTCCTACCACCGCGGCCTTGTGCGGATCGGATCGCTTCCCCCCGTGAGCACCGCTCTCGATGTGCTTCTTGGCATTGTCCCACGCCCCGCCCGCATTGGCCATCATCAGCGCCAGCAGGGCGCCACAGACGGTGGTCCCAGCGAGCACTCCCCCCAGAGTTTCCGGTCCCAGGAAGGTCCCTACCAGAAATGGAACGAACACCGCCGTCAGGCCGGGTACCAGCATTTCCCGAAGCGCCGCCCGGGTGGTGATGTCCACGCATCGCGTACTGTCGGGTGTTGCCGTTCCCTCCAGGAGGCCGGCGATCTCCCGGAATTGGCGGCGGACCTCCTGCACCACCTTCTGGGCCGCCCGGCCGACCGCGGTCATGGTCATGGACGCGACCAGGAACGGGATGGTTGCCCCGATGAACAGCCCGATCACCACGCGCGGCTCGGTGAGATTGAGATTGAGGACCTGGCCGGGGGGCGTCACCGCGGCGGCATACGCGCTGAACAGGGCCAGGGCGGTGAGAACCGCGGAGCCGATCGCGAATCCCTTCCCGATCGCCGCGGTGGTGTTGCCCAGGGCGTCCAGCTCATCCGTCGTCTGCCGTACCTCGGGGCCGAGCTGGCTCATCTCGGCGATGCCACCGGCGTTGTCGGCAATCGGCCCGTATGCGTCCACCGTCATGGTGACGCCGACCGTTCCCAGCATGCCCACGGCGGCAAGCGCAATCCCGTAGAGCCCCGCGGCCTGGAAGGAGATCCAGGTCGCGCCGCAAATGATCGCCACCGGTAACGCTACCGATTCCTTCCCGATGGCCAGTCCGGCGATGATGTTGGTGGCGGGCCCGCTCAGGGAGGCCTCGGCGATGGCGCGGATGGGGAGCGAAGAAGTGTAGTATTCGGTGGCCAGACCGATCAGGATCCCGGCGACTGTCCCGGCGGCGACGGCGGTAAAGGGGTGGATCGGGGTGGCGGAGGTGATCGGGAGGGCCTGTACCACCAGCCAGGCGAGACCGAGAAAGAGGGCGGCGGCGAAGAAGCTGATGATCCGGAGCGCCTCGGCGGGCGATCGCGTGGCCAGCAGCCGGATAGCTGCGATGCCGACCAGCGACGCTCCCATTCCTGCGACCGCGAGCCCGAGGGGCAGGGCTACGGCGTTGAGCCGGGCCGCGGGGTCAAGGACCCCGGTTGCAGCCAGGGCAATGCCCGCCACGATGGCGTCAACGTAACTCTCGAAAATGTCGGCGCCCATGCCGGCGACGTCCCCCACGTTGTCTCCCACGTTGTCGGCGATGGTCGCGGGGTTGCGGGGGTCGTCCTCGGGAATGCCGGCCTCGACCTTCCCGACCAGGTCGGCCCCTACATCGGCCGCCTTGGTGTAGATGCCTCCTCCCACCCGGGCGAACAGCGCAATGGAAGAGGCTCCCATGGCATAGCCGCTGACGATCTCGCTGAAATGCACCAGTTGCTGGCTGCTAATGGCGTCGGGTTGGGCGAGATTGAGAATCAGGCGGGCCAACAGTCCCAGTCCCAGAAGTCCCAGCGAGGCGACCGCCAATCCCATGACCGAACCGCCGGCGAAGGCGGTCACCAACGCCCGCGCCCGCCCGCCCGTACGGGCTGCCTCAGTAGTGCGCACGTTGGCCTTGGTGGCCGCCTGCATTCCCAGGAACCCGGCCAGAATCGAGCTTAGGCCCCCGAATACGAAGGCGGCGCCAATCCGCCAACCCACCGTCCAGGAAAGCAGCGCCGCCACCAACGCGAGGACCGGCAGCAGCACGAGGTATTGCCGGCGGAGAAACGCCATGGCGCCCTCCGCGATCAGCCGGGCGATGTACACCTGCCGCTCGGCGCCCGCGGGCCGACTGGTGAGGAACCAGTAGACCGCAAGTGCGGCGACCAGACCAGCGGCGCCGATCCAGGGAGTCAGGCTCACCAGGTCCCGCAAGGAGCTTTCCTGAAAGGGATCGAGGCTAATCTAAGGGGGATGGTTCGCAATGCAGACCAGACTACTTTTGCTCCTGAAATTTCACGCGGGCTGACCGCAGGACATGACCCTTACATTACCGGCGAAAAAGCGGGAAGCGGCCTCGGCCGTCGGTGAGGCGCTGATTGGCGCCCGCAGAGTCGCGCTGACCAGCCATGTGAACCCCGATGGAGACGGGCTAGGGAGCGAGGTGGCCCTGGCTCACCTGCTCCAGGCCGCGGGGCGCGAGGTAGTGGTCGTCAATCCGACTCCCACGCCCGCCCGCTTCGAGTTCCTGTTCCATGATCTGCCCCGGGTCGACCGGCACCGGGAGGCGGTCAAGGAACTGCGGCGGGCCGATCTCATCTGCGTGCTCGATATCGCCGACACCGGGCGTCTGGGCTCCCTCGGTCCGACGGTGGTTGAGCACGGTGCGCCGGTGGTGTGCATCGATCATCACGCCAGTCCCG
>DASTEX010000512.1:0-7014 GCA_035709185.1 Gemmatimonadales bacterium | reverse complement strand
CGGTCCCCCTCACCGGGGATACCCCGCCCACCAGCCTCTACCTGAACTTCCCCGCCGTCGCCTACGGATCCAAACCGGCGTGGTCGCCCGACGGGACCACCATCCTGTTCACCGGGAATCGCCATGGGTCGGTCGGACCATCGGTGTGGAGCCTTCGAGTCCGCGATCGATCGGTGAACGTGCTGCTGGCCCACGCATCCGATGCGGTGTGGTCACCCGATGGGCAACGGATCGCATTTACCCGTGAGGCCCTCGGGTCGAGCAGCGCGGCACCGGGGCCCCGGGTCGCCCACGGGAGGGAGGGAATCCGGGCGCACCGTCTTTCCGGACCGGGGCCGGCTCGGCGCCGTGGCGGGTGCCGCGGCCGTTTCTCGTGTATCAGGTCATAGGGGGATTCGGGCCGGCCCCGGCGGAGCAATTCGAACCTCGTCGTCCGTACCATGAGACGATCCCATGCGGTCGAAAGCGAACCGGAGGCATCGTGCGGAACCTGCTTCTTGTCCTTTCCGTCGGTGCGGCGGCGAGCGCCTGTAACGCACCGCACCTCGAACCCGAGGAGGGCGGTGTCCTCCGCATCAGCGTCCAGACCTCGGGCGGTGATCTCGATCTGGATGGATACGAAGTTGTCCTGGACGGCAAGACGGTACGGACGATCTCCCAGTATACGACCGTCTCGCTGCTCGATGTCGGCCTGGGCGCGCACACGGTCACCCTGGCCGGGGTCGCTGCCAACTGCGACCTCGAGGGAGAGGCCACCCGTACCGTCACCATCGAGCCGGATGCGGCCGCCCAGGTCGATTTTACCGTCGTCTGCTATCCCACCGGCATCGACCTGCGAACCATCACCACCGGTTTGGACCTGGATCCCGACGGATACCTGGTACAGGTCGAGGGCCGCTCGCCTCAGGGAGTGACGCCTAACGGCTCTTTCCGGCTGAGCCGGCTCGGGGCCGGCAGCTACACCCTGGTCCTCCAGGGAATCGGGGACAATTGCCAGTCCGAAACCGAGATTTCGCAAGTGGTGGACGTCGTCAGTCGTCAGATCACCCCGGTGGAGTTTCGGCTCAGCTGCGTGGCAACGGCCGGGATGCTGGAGCTCACCGTCATCACCAGCGGAGCAGATCCGGACGTCACCGGGTACGCCCTGACGCTGGACCAGGCCCCCTTGGGGGATCTTCCTGGAATCTCCCCATTCCAGATGTCCAGTCGCATCGCGCCCGGGAGTCATGAGCTCGCACTGGGTGAAGTAGCCTCGAACTGCTCGGTGCAGCAGGGCAACTCCCGCAGCTTCGAAGTGACCGCGGGGACGCTCACCCGGGACACCGCCCGAGTCGAGTTTCGGGTCGACTGTCTCCGGACCGACCGGCTGGCCCTGACTCGCTTCGGCGGCATCGTCGTGGCCCACGCCGATGGGACCGAGCCGGTGGACGTGGCGGCTCCGGCCTTCAATCCCTCCTGGTCCCCCGACGGCCAACAACTGGTCTTCGACCGCACCGTGTGTGACTACTACTACTACTACTACTGCTACAGTGCGGGACTGGGAGTGGTGCGGGCCGATGGAAGCCAGGATCAACCGCTCACCACTGCCGACGACCGGAATCCGTCGTGGAGCCCGGACGGCAGCACCATCGTGTACGAGCGGGCTGGTGCCCTCCGATTCCAGCGGCTCGACGGCTCAGCCAGCACCCCACTCTTCGTGCCGGTTTCCGAAGCCACTGATCCGGTCTGGTCGCCCGACGGGAACACGATCGCGTTTACCTGCGTCCCCGCCGGGGCAGGCAACCTCGACATCTGCCGGGTCAACCGGGACGGCACCGGCTTCACCCGGTTGACGACCGACGGGGCCTTTGATCAACACCCTGCGTGGAGTGCAGACGGAACCCGGATTGCCTTCACTACCGGCCGGTTCGGTACCGGAGTGTCCATTGCGGTCATGAACGCCGACGGGTCCGGGGTTGCCCTGGTGAGGGTCGGGCAGCTGCCGTCGTGGACCCCCGACGGCCGGATTGTCTTCGTCACCGCCAGCGGCCGGGTGGCGTTCACCAGCGTCGATGGTGCCATGTTCGTCGAGCTGTCGATCACCAGCGAATCGGCTCCGGCCTGGCGGCCGTGATGGCTGCCCGCGACCGGATGACGGGCTGGCGCTGGTCCTGCGCCGGAATGATCTCGCTCGCGACGGCGTGCGGCGACGTCCCCTTGCTCCCGCTCTGCCGGTCACCCGAATTCCTCTCCGTCGCGGTCGTTTCCATTCCGGGCAACGTGCTGGGCGCGCTGGTGAAGGTTAGGTTGCGTGATGCCGACAGCGTGAGTATTCGCTTCGTCGCGGCGGGTGCGAGCCTCCCGACCGAAACCCCGGCAGTACCACGTGGCGCCGATTCAACCCTGGTCCCCGTCCTGGGGCTGTCTCCCGAGCAGGACTATGGGCTGACGCCGGTGGCCTACGGCGATTGCGGGGCAGCCCTCGGCCCGACCCAGCTCTGGACCACGGGCGCTCTCCCCGAGGGGGTTCCGCAATACGCCACCGCCGGGACCAACCCGGCCGACGGCTATATCGCCTTTGGAGCCGGGGCCTATGGCCTGGTGATCGACAACACCGGACGGGTGGTGTGGTATCACCACTTCCCCAACGGCCCCGGTCTCAATTTCCAGGCCCAGCCCAATGGCCGTTATGTGGCGCGTCCGCCCGGAACAACTCCGACGGATCCCGCACCCTGGGTGGAGCTCGATCCGCTGGGACAAATCACCCGCACCTTCGGCTGCGCCCGGGGGTTGACCGCACGGTTCCACGACCTGATTGCCGCCACCGACGGTTCGTACTGGATAATGTGCGACGAAACCCGCACGATGGATCTCAGCGCGCTGGGCGGGCAGCCGGACGCACGGGTGACCGGAACCGTGGTGCAGCACTTGAGCCCGGCCGGCACCGTCCTGTTCGAGTGGAGCCCGTTCGATCATTTCGCATTGACCGACCTGGACTCGGCGGCTCGGGCCGGTTCCAACGTCAACTGGACCCACGGCAACGCCATCGACCTCGATGCTGAGAGGAACCTCCTGATCTCCTTCCGCAGTCTCAACGAAATCACCAAGATCGACACCCGGACGGGCGCCGTCGTCTGGCGGATGGGTGGCCGGGCCAACCAGTTCACCTTCGAAGGCACCGAGGTCCCGGCCTTTGCCGCCCAGCATGGGCTCCGGCTGACGGGCCCGTCCGAGCTGATCCTGCTCGATAACCTGGGCGACCCTGCCGGGAGCCGGGCCGAGCGCTACACCGTCGACGAAGCGGGGCGGTCGGTCCGGCTCCTGGCAACCTATGGCGAGGGCAGCGGGGTCATTGCGCAGTTGGGCGGCACGACCCAGCCGCTGCCGAACGGTCACACCCTGGTGGCGTTCGGCAACGGGGGGCGGGTCGAAGAGTACGACGCCGCTGGTACGCCGGTGTGGCGGATTGACGGCAATGCCGGGTACGTATTTCGAGCCCAGCGAATCTGGTCGCTGTATCAGCCGGGGGTGGGTGGGCCGCGTTAGTCCCCGGTCCAGGAAGGCCCAATCCCGACTCGCCCCCTGTAGTCTGCCTGACGTAGTAAATTCCCAATCATTCAGAACTCGTGCGCCCGTAGCTCAGCTGGATAGAGCAACGGCCTTCTAAGCCGTGGGTCGGAGGTTCGAGTCCTCCCGGGCGCGTTCCCCACCCTCCGAGCGCTACCAGCTGGAGCCTGGAACGCGCTACCGCCGCTGAAAACCGAGCCGCCGTCGCAAGGCTTCCAGCCGCGGGTCTCCCCGCAGGTCGTCAAAGAGCGGGTCCGTCAATCCCACTCGGAGTCCGGGACTGAACTCCAGCTCCCCCTTCTCGAACGCCCGATCCAGCCAGGAGAAGGCCTGGTCTCGATCGCCCAGAGCCGCCGGCACCCAGGCCAACCAGTAGGCTTCCAGCTTCCCATCGCGCCAGCGGGCCAGCAGGTCGGCGTGGATTGCCTGCGCCTCGGCGGTTTGGCCGGCCCGGCCCTTGAAGTAGCCGATCCACGCCACACCGCGGAGGTCGCCCCTCCGGGTCCAGGGTTCCATGGCCTTCATGGCCTCGGCCCACATCGCCTTGCAGGCGTAGCCATGCGCTACCAGAGGCGCGACCCGGAGCGGCGGCGGATCCAGCGCCAGGAGCGGTTTGAGCTTCGCCAGCGCGTCATCACACCGGTGGTTGCCAATCAGCGCCCGGGCGACCTCCGCGGGCGCGGTGGGCGAGAGCGGCTCCAGCGCGAGGGCCTGTTCAGCCTCGGCCAACGCCTCCGTCGGTCGCCCGGTAGCCAGATAGTAGCTGGACCGCCATTCGCGGGTCCGGGCCCGCTTGGGCTCCAGCGCGATGGCACGCTCGAAATGGTAATCCGCCGCCCGGGTGTCCCCGGCCATGCTCCGGTACACCGCCAGCAGGGCGTGCGCCTCCCCCAGGGAGTCATCGAGTGCCAGGGCCTTTCGGGCCGCGGCCTCCCCCTGGTCGCGCACCGCTTTCCCCGGCCCGAGGACGCGGTAGGTGAGGCGGGCGACCCCGGCCCACGCGGCGGCATAGCTCGAATCAAGAGCTACCGCGCGCTGGAAATTCTCCAGCGCCTTGCGGGCGGCGCTGTCGCTTCGGATGGCGGCCGGATCGCTTCCCTTGAGATAGAACTCGTACGCCGCGATGCTGTGGGTCCGGAGCGCAGCCGGCGTCCTGCCCGTGTCGCCCCCCTCGCGCCGCCTCAATTCGCGGGCAACCGCCTGGGCGATCTCGTCTACCACGGCCGGGGTGGTCCCGGCCGGTGGGCTCTCCCGACTTTGCAGCATCCGGGTCGCGGCCCAGGTTGCGGCGAGTGCGAGAACCGTCAGGGCTGCCACCAGCGTACGCCGTCGCCCCGGAGGGGATGGGCGCTCGAGCACCGGCTCCGGCATCGTTGCCGCAACCGGAGCCGGCCCGGGCAGGGGAGGCCGGCTGGTTGCGAGGGCGGCCGGCTCGTGTCGCAGCCGCTCGACTAGCGCCAGCACCTCCGGGGCCGGTTCAATCTCGAGTTCCTCCCGCAAAAGCCGCTGATGCGTCAGGCCATGCTGGAGGGCCCCCGCCCGGTTTCCGGCGCCCACCAGGGCCTGCATCAGCTGCAGCGCGATCCGTGAGTCGTAGGGATCATGCGCCGCCAGGCGTTTCCACCATTCCACCGCGGCCGGGGCATCATCGGTTTGTGCCGCCGCTGTGGCCAGACTCTCCAGGCTCCTGGCGCACGCCGCCGCGAATCGGGTGCGTTCCCGCTCCACCCAGCGATCAAATTCCGGCGCCTCGCTCAGGAAGAAGCCGTCGAGAAAGGGGCCGGCATAGAGCCCAACGGCCCTCGCCAGTCCCGGCTCCGCCAAAGCCTCTTCGAACGCCACCACATCGCACCACACCTCCGCGGAATTGAACTGGAGCTCCTCACCCACCGAGAGAATCGTGTCCGGGGAAAGCGTACGCCGGATGGTATGGACCGCCTGGTTCAGCAGCTGGCGGGCGGGTTCCGTGTCCCGGTCGGGCCAGAGCAGGGCCATCAGCTTGTCCCGGCTGACCGGCCGTCGCGACGCCGCCAGCACGGCCAGCAGAGCCAGCCGGTGACGCTGGACCACAGGGCCGGAGAGCGGAGTGCCGGCTCTCTCGAGCGAGACCCCACCGAAGAGCTTGAGAGAAAACGACATGGTCGGGTTAACCGGGAGTTAATCGGGCCGTCACCGGCAGTTGAGTCCGGCTCGCTATCCTAGCGCCCCGTCGGACCGGACGAAAGCCCGAGCCGGCAGGATGGGCCGGCACGCCGGTCGTTTTCGAATACGCCAGATATGTAGGTCCCGCATGCAGCGCGCGAGTCATCTCCACGTCTACCCCGCCGGGGGCACCGCCATTCGACAGCGAGGTGCTCCATCCCGGCGACCGATTCGAGTTCGTCCCCGCGGTCACTGGCACCTGGGACTTCGTGGACCAGGTCAGCGGCGGGACCGGGAGACTCACGGCGAAATAAGCCGGCTTTCAAGGAGGGACCCATGAGATTGCGGATTGGGCGCGATTGGTTGCTGGTGCTGGCGGGTCTGGTATCGAGCGGTTGTAACCCGACGGAGATTCCGACGGACCCACGCTCGGGCCCAGGTCCCCTTACGGCGTTCGGAAACGGATTCACCGAGTGGGGCCTGGCAGGGAGCATCGAACAGGCCGCCCCGGGCGCGCACGCCGAGTTCAATACCAGCGCGCTCGAAGGCTGTCCGTTCATTTCGCCGGACGGGAAGTCGTTCTACATGGCGTCGAACCGGCCCGACGGTCTCGGTGGGATCGACATCTGGGTGTCTACCCGCAAGCACCACCACGACCCCTGGGGCGCCCCGGTCAACCTGGGTGAGCCGGTCAACTCATCCGTCGACGACTTCTGTCCCACTCTCGGGCGCGATCTCCACACCTTCTACTTCGTGAGCCGCCGCCAGGCCGGCGTGGCGGGCGTGGACTGGTGCGGCGGAGCCGACATTTACGTGACCCGGCTTCGCGAGGACGGCAGCTTCGAGGCGCCGGCAAACCTGGGATGTGACGTCAACAGTTCGGCCGATGAAGCCGGCCCATTCCCCGTGTGGGAGCGTGCCGCGGGCCCGGTGCTCTACTTCTCCAGCACCAGACCCGGCCTCGGCGCTGGCGACCTCTATCGGAGCGAGTCACACGGTGGGGTCTTTGCAGCCGCCGAACCGGTCGCCGGCCTCAACACCGCCGGTGACGAGGGACAACCCAACCTGCGCCACGACGGTCTCGAGCTGTTCTTCTACAGCAATCGTGCGGGGCTGAACGCTCAGGGCGGCAACGATATCTGGGTCGCGACCCGCTCGTCGGTGGCGGAGCCCTGGTCAGTGCCGGTCAACCTGGGGCCGAACGTGAACAGCAGCGCTGCGGAGACCAGACCGTCGCTGTCCTGGAACGGCACCGAGCTCTACTTCGGGTCTACCCGATCCGGAGAGGGCGCTTCGGACATCTATCGCAGCACCCGCGCCGCGGCA
>DASTEX010000511.1:0-6098 GCA_035709185.1 Gemmatimonadales bacterium | reverse complement strand
TATACCGTCAACCGATGTACGGGCGGGCTGCCCCGGCCTCAGGCCGGGAGCGGGAGGACCTGCTGGACTACGGCGACCAACTCAGCGGGAGAACAGGGAAAGCGGCAGAAGGTGGCCCCGGCCTGAAGGATGGCGGCCCGGCGTTCTTCGCCCGCCAGGGCAATTACGGTCAGGGCCCGGGTGCGGCGGGATCCCCGCCAGTTGCCCAGCGACGACAGGTCGTCCTCCGGTACCACCAGCTCCAGAATCACCCCGTCCGGCCGGGGCCGGTGGCTGATGGCTTCCCGGGTGCTCGATACGCTTACCGCTCGGTAGCCGGCGGTGACCAGTGCCTCCAGGTACTCGCTCCCTCCCTTCACCAGGACGATGAGGGGCGGCCGCGACCTCCGTCGGGCCCGGGTCGGTGCCGGCATCGGCCCGCTATCCACCCTTGCCGCGGATCAGGCTGGTAACGGTGCCGAGGAGCAGAGCGGGGTCGATCGGCTTGACCAGGTATTCCTGGTACCCGAACGCCAGCGCCTGGGCCCGCAAGAACTCGTCGGAAGTGGCGGTGAATGCGATAGCCAGGGTCTCGCCGCCTTCCTCGGGCGGGAGTCGCCGGATGGCCATGATCAGCTCGAGCCCGTCGCCCGCCGGCATCGCCAGATCCGAGATGATCAGATCCGCCCGGAAATGGTGCAGGACCTCCCGCGCCTCCAAGCCAGTGGTGGCGGTTCGGACCTCGGCGCCGTTTATCTCCATCAACGCCGCAACGGTTTCGAGCGAATGGGCGTCATCATCCACTACCAGAATCCGCAGGCCCGCGAGCGCAAGCGCGTCAGTCACGGTTCGGCCGGATCGACGGATCGCTCAGGGTGTGGCGAAAACGTGTGATGAGTTGAATTGATGCACCTGGGCTGACCGAGCAAAGTATTCGACATTGCTGAGCGTAATGGTCCCGGCTGATGCTCACAAGACTGCGCCCGGGCTGCGTCACTCTTACAAACGAGTCTCTGATGTCGCGCCTTTACAGCTCGCCCCCAACCTCGGTCGTCTCCTGGGTCCTGGTCTGGGCCGCTGCCTGCGCCCCGCACCAGATCGATACTCGATCCCAGCACGCCGCTCGGCGCCAGGAGGCTCGAGCGGAAACGCTTCGGACCATCGTCGAGCGGTTCCGTTCCGAAAGCCGGTTCCCGGGGGCGGTTGCAGCCGCCTGGTTCAGGGACAGCTCTTCCGTGGTCGTCGCCGTGGGACTGGCGGATCGGGATCTTCGATTGCCCATGACTGAGCGGGCGCTGCTGCATGGCGGCAGCGTCGGCAAGACATTCTTCGCGGCGCTGGTGCTGCAGCTGGTCGGGGAAGGCCGCATCGGGCTCGACGACAACGTGAGCCGGCATCTGGGGGAGGAGCCCTGGTACCAGACGATCCCCAATGCCGGCACCCTCACGGTGCGGATGCTGCTCAACCACACCAGCGGGATCCCCGAATACGGGCGCGACTTCATGGTGGCGCTCATCAGCGATCCGGGACGCGTGCGCCCCCCGCTCGAGGCCGTCCAGTCCGTCGCGGGTGCCCAGCCGGCCTTTCCCGCCGGGACGGCGTTCGGATACTCCGACGTCAATTACCAGCTGTTGCAGCTGCTGGCGGAGCGCGTGACCGGCAGCTCGGCGTATACCGAGATTGCCCGGCGGCTGCTCGGGCCGCTGCACCTGTCGAACGTGATACCCGCGGATCGCAAGGAAATCCCGGGTCTGGTACCGGGCTACGCCGGCGCTGGCAGCTTCATGAACTTTGACGCCGTCATGCGGGACGGCCGCCTTATTCTCGATCCGACCTTCGAGGGCGGCGGGGGTGGGTTCGTCACCAATGCCGGTGATCTGGCGCGGTGGATGCCGCTCTTCGTCGAAGGGAAAGCCTTCGGGGTCCACCTGCTTCCCGACGTGCTGCGAGGCGTCCCCGCCGGGCAGCTCGACGTGGGTCCGGACGCCCAGTCGGGCCTGGGAGTCGAGATTGCCCGGACGCCGCTGGGGCCGGCCTACGGGCACGGCGGCTTTTTCCCCGGCTACCTGTCGCTGGTACTGTGGTATCCCGATGCCGGCGTCTCGCTCGCCATCCAGGTCAACTCGTCGGCGAGCGACGCACTGTCACGGCCCTTGCGTGAAGTGCTCCTCGAGGCCGCTCGAGCGCTGGCCGCTCAGGAACGGTAGGTGCGTTCGCCGGAGCTGGGCTGACGAGCGCCAACCGCGGGTTTCTCTGGACTGTCCCGGCAGGCGGGCGCGGCCGTGATATGGACCGCCTACATGTTCCGCTCCGAGCGGGTGCGGGCCACGTTCGTGAACTGAGGTCCGTCTCCGGCAGGATTACCTCGGGTCGAGGATGGCGTTCAATCGCGCAACGAAGGCCTCCGGCTGCTCGATCGAGGGATCGACGGCCGCGTTCTCGATGTCGTGCAGCGGCCAGCCATAACGCTCGCTCGCGCGCTCGGCCACTGACAGTGGAGTCGCGCGATCCTGCCGTCCCCAGATCAGAGTCGTCGGCACCGTGATCCGCGCCAGCTCCTCCGGCGGGATGGGCGGGAACGCGAACTGCTCCATCAGCCCCTGCCGCGTGGTCTGCACCTCCGCCGTGCGGGCGCCTTCCAGGTTGTAGGCCTTGATGGTCTCCCACGGCTCGCCCAGTGCGCTCCGGAGCCGGCCCAGATCCATCGCACACTGCTCCCACAGCCCATCGTGGGTCTCTGGCGTTGGGTCGGCCACGAACCGGCCGAGCGCCTGGCCGAACGCGGGCGCGGGTTGGAACGATGCCAGTCCCAGAGAGCCCTCCAGCACCAGGTGCCGGATCCTGCCGCCGCGTTCGGCGGCGAAGCGGGCCCCGATGGCACCGCCGAGTGTGTGACCCACCAGGACCGGCGGAGAAGCGCAGGTTCGCTCGATGAGCTGGTCCAGCCAGTCCAGTACCCGCTTCAGCGTTACCGGCCCGTCGATGGGATCGGTGGCGCCGTGGCCCGGCAGATCGGGTGCGATCACTCGATGGGTGGGGACCAGATCGGGGATGACCCGGAGCCAGTGGGCCGCGTACCCGGCCGGACCGTGGAGCAGGATTATCGGGGGACCATCGCCCCCTTCCAGCACGGCGGTAGTGATGCCGCCGAGCTCGAGCCGGCGTTCCGTGACCGGAAGGGCGGCGAGCAGCTTGCGGCGATGGTCGGTGGCTGGTACGGATGTCGCACGAGTGGCCATGATGTCCTCCGGACTGGCTGGTGAGGTTTGCCCAGCCAAAGTGCCGCGAGGGCAGGGAAGCCGCATCGGCGAAACTACCCATGCCGCAAGGGCGGCCGCATGGGTACTACACGCCGGAGTGCCTTACAGCAGCTTGAGACTCGCCGCCTGCGCGGCCGCAGCAGCGCGCGACGGGACGTCCAGCTTGGTCAGGATGTTACTCACGTGCCGGTCGATCGTGCGGTTGCTTAATCGCAGCTCGGAGGCGATCTCCTTATTGGTCCTGCCGGCGGCGACGTGCCGCAGCACTTCGATCTCGCGGAGGGTGAGAGCCGGCTTGCCGGCGGCCTCACGCCGCAGCGAATCCAGCCGGGCCAGATCGGGCGCCGCGCCCAGCTGCTCGAAGCCGGCCCGGGCGGCGTCGAACTCCAGCTCGCACGACTCATGGTCGCCCAGCTCGCGGCAGGCGAGCGCCAGCAGCAGACGGGTGCGGGCCGTCTCGTAGGGTGCCTCGCTCCCTTGCCATCGCTCGAAGGCATGGCGGAGCGCGCCGCAGGCTTCCTTCGCGTTGCCCCGGGCGAGCTCCACCGCACCGCGAGTCTGCGCTGCGAGGGCCCGGAGCATGTCGGTCGGGTACTGCGCCGCAATTGTCTCCAGCTCCTCCGATGCCGTGCCGGCGTCGTGGGTCTGCCCGGCCGCGATCGCGATTTCGACGTACGCGGGGATGAACCGGGCCCGCGTAAGCGGATCGGTGGCGGTCTCGAGGACCCGATGGATGGCGGAGCAGGCAGCGTCGGTGCGTCCCTGGGTCAGCCGGAGCAGTGCCAGCCCCGGCTGCGGCACGATGCCGAGCCGGCTGGCTTCGCGAAAGGCCGACTCGGCCTGATCGAACTCGCCTTTGAGGCGGTGCAGCTCTCCCAGGCGGTAGAACGCAGCCGCAGGCGGCTTCCGCTCGGTTGTCTGGCCGGCGGGTTCACTGGCCTGGCGGGCGTGGGTCATGGCCTCGCCCCAGGCGCCCTGGAACTGCATAACGGCCGCTCGATGGATCAGGCAGGTGCCGGTGAAGGCGACCAGGTCGGGCTGCTGCTCGCACCAGCGGGCCAGGGCCAGAGTCCACTCGCGGGCCCGGCCCAGGGCGAATGCCTGCTGGCAGGCATCGATCACGCTGCAGTAGATGAGTCCGGTGACGATGGGGGAGAGCTCGCCCGAGACGACCGCCACCATGGCCTCATCGAGCAGGGCGAGTCCGGGCTCGAGCCGGCCCAGCTGGATCAGGGTGCGGCCCTGGAGGTGGCGCGCGATGGTGATGAGGTCGGGATCCTTGAACCGCTCCCCGGTCTGCGCGGCATGGGCCGCTTCGCTCAACGCGGCCTCGGCGTTGCGCTCGCCGAGGTGCTGCTCGGCGACCGGGAGGAGAAGGTACCCGTGCTCGACACAGTCGAGCCCTGCGATCAGGCGTTGGCCCCGGGTCAGCCAGCCGTTGGATTGGGCAACGTCTCCCCGCAGCAGCGCCGTGAGGGAGAGCCAGAAGGCCCAGCGGGCGGCGCGAGCATGGTCCCCGCTTTCGAGGTGGGCCAGGTGGACCCGCTCGAAGTAGCGCTGGAAGTCGGCGTCGCGGCCGAGCAGGTATGCTGAACTGGCGAGGAGACCAAGATCCTCGGCGGTGATGGTGGTGCTCCGGTCGGCCAGCGAGAGCAGGTCGTGGGCTTCACGCCACTGGCGGCGCTGGTAGCACTCGCGGGCACGTTCGAGGTCCGACGGCGGCATGCATGGGATTATCGCTACTCCGTGGCCGCCAGTCACCCGGCACCCGTCGAGACGATCACGGTTGCAATGCCAGATCCTCCATCAGGGCCTCCGCGATGGCATTGGCAATCGTCGAGCGGTTGTTGGCATTTCCGAAGAACTGATCGGCTGCCTGGTTGGTCAGGAAATCGGTCTCGAGCAGAACGGCCCGCGATGGATGATGCCCCTGGTTGTTGCCCAGGTCGGGATCGTTCAGGACGGCAAATCCGGCCTCTACTACGTGATCGGCGCGGTTTGAAGGACGCAATGCGCGGAGCCGGGCGGAGATCCGATCGGCGAGTGCCCGGTCCTCCGCCAGGTTGACATTGGAGTTGGCCCGCCGGATGAACACGACCGGGCCGTGCGGGCCGGGGTCCGGTGCGCCGTTCTGTTCGGCCGCATTGAAGTGGATGCAGAGCATGATGTCGGCGCCCTTGAACCGTGCGAAGCGAGCTCGATCACTGAGGGGGAGGTTCACGTCGGTATCCCGGCTCAGGAAGACCCGGAGCAGCCTGGGGGATCTCCCGAGCGCCTCGCGGACCCGGAAGGCCAGGTCCAGGGTC
This sequence comes from Gemmatimonadales bacterium, assembly GCA_035709185.1. Lineage (GTDB taxonomy): Bacteria > Gemmatimonadota > Gemmatimonadetes > Gemmatimonadales > GWC2-71-9 > SZUA-320. Next base: position 553 of record DASTEX010000511.1, on the reverse strand, counting down.
AGATCTTTCTCCAGGGTGCCAGTCGCGATCCCGGTGGCATTGTTGCTGGAGGAATCCTCCCGGCATTGACCCCCAATCCGGCGGAAGATCTGAAACCCTCCCCCGTGGCCCGGGTCGATCGCCACGATACCGGGTACCTCGAGGGGTACCGTCGCCCCAACCAGATTACTGTCGACTGCGGACACCGTCAGCTGGCCTCGATTGAAGGCCACGGATGGCATGGCGATCCGTACCCGTGCCGTTCCGTCCGCGGCTACCACGCTTTGCCGGGTTGCGGGAGTGAAGTCGGCGCCCGGCACCGCCTCCAATCTGGAACGGCCCGCCGGCAACGCGCCCCGGACTCCGGCCTGGTCTTGGAATTGCCACATCACCTGTTTCCCGGACCAGAAGCTGGCGGGATGCAGCTGCACTGCTACGATCCGCTCCGCAACACCGTTAGGAACCGCTGGCACCGGGCGTACCAGCTCCCCACTGCCCACTTCCACCCGGCCATCCGGCGCGTGCAGACTCAGCTCCGCTCCGCTTACGACGATCCGCACCGTTGCGAAGCCGG
>DASTEX010000510.1:0-11152 GCA_035709185.1 Gemmatimonadales bacterium | reverse complement strand
AGGCAGCATCGAAGATACCCGGGCGGTGGGTGACCTGATGAACGCGGCCCGGGACGAGGACCCTGAAGTGCGGCGGGCCGTGATCGATGCGCTGGGCTCGCTGGAAGACCGGCGGGCCGCGCCCACCATCGCCCGCGCACTATCGGACCAGGACGTGGAGGTTCGGCGCGCTGCCGCGAATGCGATGGGCAGCCTGGACGACCTCCGCCAGGTACCGCGGGAGTTGATCGCGGCGCTGAGCGACAGCGACAGCGAAGTCCGGCAGAATGCGGTTCAGGCAATGGACAATTTCGAGGACCCGGCCGCGGTCGCGCCGCTGATTGCCCTGCTCAAGGACCCCGACGTGGAAATCCGCCGGGCCGTGGTCGAAGCCCTCGAGGACATCGATGACCCGGCAGCACTGCGGGCCCTGCGGGAAGCGCTCCGGGACGAAGACCCGGAAGTGCGGCGCCGGGCAGCCCAGGCCCTGGGCAACCGGGCGTCCAAATGAACCGGGTTGGATTGGGGGCCCTGCTGCTCTCCTGCATGCAGCTGGCAGGGGGTCCGCTGGCCGCGCAGGGAGCCGGACCGGAACAGGTGCGCCGGCTGCTCGATGGGGTTCGCGGGGCCACCCCGATACAGTGCGAACTGGCGCTGCGTTCGTTCAGTTTCTGGTCCGACTGGGACGGGCGGGTTCCCGACCGGGACGAGACGACCGTCCGGCTGCTCCGCTCTGCCCATGGCACCCAGAAGGACCCGGCCATCGTCGCTCCGCTCGCAGCCGGCCTCAGGGACACCGATGCCTGCGTGCAGCGGATGGCCGCCCGGCTGTTAGGCCGGACTCGGCTCCCCGCCGCCAGGGCCCGGCTGGTGGAAGCTCTGCGCGACCGCGATGCCCGGGTCCGCGTGCTAGGCGCTGTCGGGCTGGGTTACACCGACGACAGGACGGCCATCCCACTGCTGGTCCAGGCGCTGAAGGATGGAGATCCGAAGGTCCGGGCGGCTGCGGCGTGGGCGCTGGGAGCCATACACTAAAGGTGGGAGATAGTCGAAGACGGTCGAAGATGGGTAACTGCCTTCACCGCCTTCGACTGCCTTCGACTGTTTTCGACCAGGGGTCAGTCGATGAACGCCCACAGCAGCTCCCGGCTCTGCCGGTCGAGCCGCTCCGGCGCGGGGATGAGGTAGAGGTCACCCGCCACATCCCGGATCAGCACTCCTCCCGCCGGGAGCGTGCGAGGCCAGTCGTCCAGCCGGGTCTGAAACGTTCGCGGCCCGGCATTGGTTTCCACCTGCCAGTGCCGGATCTCGATTTCCTCCTCCACCGAGAGCACCCGGGTCACTTCCATCACGAACCCGGCAGCCGCCAGAGCGCTTTCCAGCGCGCGGCGTGACTCCGGCTCCAGCTCGGCCGGGTCGCGCACCAGAATCACTTCGTCCTCGTCCTCGTCCCGCAACGAGATGTAGCGGCCCGGCTCCGACCAGGGAAAACAGCGGCGGACCGACACCGGCTGGCCGTTCAGCCACAGTCTGCCGTCCGCTCGCAACTCCAATGCTGGAGTCGGAAGGGTCGGAAGGGTCGGAATGGTCGGAAGAGTCGGAAGCCGCTCCTGCAGCTTGTTCCGTTCCATTCGTGGCAGGTATACCGTCGGTCGCAGCATGGTTGTCATAACCATCTCATACTCCTTTTCAAGCACGTCGAGGACGTCGAGGACGTCGAAGACGGTAGCAAAGTCCTAAGTCCTAAGTCCTACTGCAGCACCAGCTGCATTTCGTAGAGCCTCCGGTACTTCCCCTCCGGCCGAGCCAGCAGCTCCCGGTGAGTGCCCTGTTCGACGATTCGGCCGTCTTCGATCACCAGCAGCCGGGAGGCCTTGCGCAGGGTCGACAGCCGGTGCGCGATCGCAAAGACCGTTCGGCCCGCCACCAGCCGCTCGAGAGCCTCCTGGATCGCGCGCTCGGTCTCGGTGTCCACGCTGGATGTGGCCTCGTCCAGGATCAGGATCCGCGGGTCGTGCAGGATCGCCCGCGCGATCGACACCCGCTGGCGCTCACCGCCCGACAGCGTCTGGCCCCGTTCGCCTACCACGGTGTCGTAGCCGTGAGTGAGCCTGGTGATGAAGTCGTGCGCATTGGCCGCCTTCGCCGCAGCGATCACCTGTGCCAGACTCGCCTCCGGATGTCCGTACCGGATGTTCTCGATCACCGTCCCGTGGAACAGGTACGGGTCCTGGAGCACCATCCCGATCTGGCGCCGGTAATGGCCGGTATCGAGCCGGCGCAGGTCCACGCCGTCCACCAGGATCCGCCCGCCGGTCACGTCGTAGAACCGGGCCAGCAGGTTGATCACCGTGGTCTTGCCGCCTCCCGACGGGCCGACCAGTCCAATCAACTCACCCGGCGTCACGTCGAAGCTCATTCCCCGTAACACCTGTCTCACACCGTCGTACCCGAACGTGACGTTCTCGAACCGGACCGCTCCCTGCACCGGCTCGAGCCGCACCGGCTGGGCCACGTCGGTCACCTCGGGCTCGGTGTCGAGCACCTCGAAGACCCGGTGGGCCGAGCTGGTGGCCCGGTTCATGGTCCGCGCCATCTGGCCGATGATCTCGATCGGCGCGAGGAACATCGTGGCGTACAGCAGGAACGCGACGAAGGTCCCGACCGTGAGCGCCGGCGGGCTGGTGCCTAACAGCCGGGGCAGCGCCATCATCCACACTGCCACGATGGTGGCGTGGACCCCCAGCAACAGCGCTGGCCAGAAGCCGGTCCAGTACCGGTGGATCCGGTTGAACTCGTCGGTCACGTCGTCGTTCCGCCGGTCGAACCGGCCCACTTCCCGTTCCTCCTGGTGAAACGCCTTCACCACCCGGATTCCCGGAATGGTGTCGGACAGCACGTCGGTCACCCGTGACCACTTGCGCCATCCCCGCAGGAACAGGCGATTGATGGCCTCGCCATGGCGGAAGATCGCCCAGCAGAAGAGCGGGACCGGCAGCACCATCGCGAGTCCCAGCCGCCAGTCGAGACTGACCAGCACGACGCCCAGTCCCAGCAGCATGATCAGGGACAGCGAGACATCGACCACGCCGAAGGCGAGGAACTCCCACAGCCGGTCGGTATCGGCGGTGACCCGGGTGATCAGGCTGCCGGTCTTCTTCCGGGTGAAGAACGCCAGGCTGAGCCGCTGGAGATGCCGGTACAGCTCGCTCCGAAGATCCCGCGCGACCCATTCGCCCAGGATCGACATCAGACGAAGCCGGACCAGCCCCGCCGCCTCGCGGATGAGGTACACCAGTCCCATGGCGCCGACCGCGAACCAGGCTGTCGTAGCGGCCCGCTCGATCGGCAGCGTCCCCTCCGCCGCCGGCCTGACCACCCGGTCGAGCAGATATCCGGCCAGCCATGGTGGCACCAGGCTCACCAGGGTTATGACCACGGCGGCCGTCATGCCCCACGCGAGCTGCCGCCGGTAGGGGTGGAGATAACCCAGGAGCCGCCAGATCACCGCGGTCCGCCGGCCTGCCACCAGCGCCTGTGCTTCACGCACCGGCGCCGCGACCGCGTCGGCGTAGAGCTGATCGGCCTCTCCGGCGGGGACGGTGCGTCCCGCGAGCTCCTCCTCCAGCACGAACCGGAGATTCTCGAAGGCGCGCCGTTGGCGGTGGGTATAGCGCATCACCGCCAGCGGTGGCTCTCCCGGCGCGGCCAGCAGCGTCAGCGTGGTGGCCGACAATCCCGGCGACTCGTGTACCGCCACGAGCCGGCTCCGGAGCCAGTGCTCCACCTCCCACACGTCAGGCGCGATTTCCCGGGTGAGCGCCAACCGGGTTGCACCGAGTGCCACCCAGCTCTGGGTCAGGCGATGGGCCGAGTCGAGGTCGGCCAGCGCGTAGAGCTGGACCGGCTCTCCGTCCCAGGCGGATTCGATCGCGGAGCGGGCCCCCTCCGGCAGCCGCGAGGGTTGTCTCGCGTACCGGCTGATGATGGCCTGATCGAGGGTGTACTGAGTGGTCATCGTCGTGATCCTGTGCCTGGCCTCAAGCGAACGGCCTTCCGGGTGTCGAGCACCCGGAAGGCCGCGGATCACACGATGGTGACGGGAACTTCTAGGTAGCTCGGTATCTGGCCTGCTGCGCCTTGTCGCGCTGGCCCATCCAACGCGGACCGGTGCGCCGCGAATCCGGGCGCACGAAGGCGCCGGAGTCTGCGCTCCGAATCGCGATGGGGATGGAGTAGCGGATGTGCATCAGAGGCCTGCTCGTTTGAAGGTTCGTTTACCGCGTCCGACCAAGCTAGGAAGGGCCGCCCATCTGCGCAAGAGCGACTGGTCCAGCAATCGGGTGATCCAGTGATCGGGCGATTTCCAACGACCCTCGGAGAGTCGAGCCGCAATCGCTGGATCACCCGATCACAGGATCACCCGATCGCCAGATGGGTCACGGCGTTTGGAATGTCAGAGGGGCCATCCCGCTTGGCAGCCGCTCCGGAATCAGCCGGCGGAGTAGCGACGGCCGTGCCGCCGGGTCCAGCAGCCCCTCGCGCACGAAGCTCACCAGGTCCTGGAACTCCTGATCTGACAGCAGGATGGGCTGCTGGAGCAGGGGATCGAGCCGGGCCAGGACCGGAGCGATCGGGCCCAGCGAGCCTTGCAGGTCGGGGTCGAGCAGGGTGGGCGTGTACGCCGTCGCCGAGGTGACGGGGTCGAGATGGTGACGGATGGCGTCCTCCAGCCGCACGAAGGCGCCGTTATGCATGAAGGCCGGCTGGAGCGCCACGTTGCGCAGGGGCGACGTGCGGAACAGGTACCGGTCGTCCGGATTTCCGGTCACCTGTTCGAGACCAAAGTCTTCGTTGGCTCCCGGTCCGTCGAAGACCATGTTGCTCTGGGTCGGGACCACCTGCGGCACTCCGATTACGTGCTGCTCGAAGTCGCTGAACATCTCGTTGGACGGGCCCGCTACCTGGTGGCAGCGGACGCAGCCGGCCGAGCCGAAGAAGAGGACCGCCCCGCGCTTCTGGGATGGGGTCAACGCATTCGGCTCGCCCCGGGCATAACGGTCGATTGGTGCGTTGGCGTATACCTGGGTGAACTCGAATTCGGCGATGGCCTGGCCCACGTGATCGAACGTGATTGGGGCGCCGGCCTTGATGTCACCGAAAACCATCCCGAACAGCCGGCGATACTCGGGAGTGGCATCGAGCCGGTTCACCACCGAGTCGCGCAGGGCAAAGTTGTCCCCGGGGACGTGGAACCCGGCCGCTTCCACCCGTTCGGTGGGCGGGATGAACGCCTGGGCAGTCAGCAGGTGGGGCAGATGCGACAGCGAAGTTCCTTCCGGCGCCGGGAACTCGAGCCCCTGGCTGTTGTCGAACGGGTCGCCCGACAGGGCGCGGAATCGGGAGTTCCACATGAGCGTGGGGTAGAACGCCGTGTTGATCGCCATGGGAGTGCGGCGCTGGTTCCGCGGTCCGGCGCGATCCGGCCCGACGATACCGTTGTTGTCGATCCCGATGGCGATCGACTGGGTGTCGCCCAAGCCGTTCGAGGGCGAGTGACACCCGGCGCAGCTGTTGTCGTTATTGAGGCCACCGATGGGATCGAACCAGAGCTTCCGCCCGAGGTTGGCCAGCTGGCGGTCGATCCTCCGCCCCAGCCGCGTCTCGAGCGTGGCGGCGATCCGGCCGGTGAATCCGTGCTCGGCCAGATTGTCGCGCAGGACCTGGTCCAGGCCGGGATCGCCGGTGGGCTGGCCCCGAGCCCCGGTTGACTCGGGCCCGGCCATTTCGCCCGGATCGGCGTCGGTACATCCGGCAGCCAGCAGGGCTGCGGTGACCAGGGAGCTGAAGAGCATCCGGTATTGCACATATCCTCCAGAAGAAGTGATCGCCGTAGTGACCACTCCACGATACCGGATCGGGTGAACCCGGAATCACCACCCGATCAACACCGCTAACTGTTTCTGGGATAACTGCTTAGGACTCTGGCCGATCGCGCCACGACGGCCGGATTGCGAGTCCGGGGATCGGGAAAAGCAACCAGCGCGCCAGACGGCATTGCAACGAAAGCGGCGCCGCCGGCGTCAGACTCCTTACTCTCTGTAACCGGGAGGAACCATGGGGACCGCCGACGCCGACCTGCTGCGAGGGACCCTGGACATGCTGATCCTCAAGACCCTCTCCCTGGCTCCGATGCACGGGTGGGGGATCTGCGAGCGGATCCAGCAGATTTCGGAGGAGGCCCTGAGGGTGCAACAGGGCTCGCTGTACGCCTCACTGCATCGGCTGACCCGGGAAGGCTGGATCAAGTCGCACTGGGCCGAGACCCCGAACGGCCGTCGAGCCCGGTACTACGAACTGACCCGGGCGGGCGAGCGCCAACTGGCGGTCGAAGCGGACCACTGGAGCCGCCTCTCGCTCGGCGTCGCCCGGGTGCTTTCGGCCGGCGCCTGATCGTATGCGCTGGCTCACCGATCTCTGGTTCCGGCTCCGCGCCGCTCTCCACCCCGGCACGATGGAGCAGGAGCTGAACGACGAAATCGAATTCCATCTCGAAATGGAAACCCGCAAACTGATCGGCCAGGGCACCAGTCCGGCCGAGGCGGCGCGGGAAGCTCGCCGCCGCTTCGGCGGCGTTGCCTATCAACAGGATCGGGCCAGGGATGCCTGGGGGATTGGTATGCTGCGCGATATTCTCGCCGACATCCGGCACGCGGTACGGCAGTTTCTCCGCCGCCCCGGATTCAGCCTGCTCGCGATCGTTACGCTGGCGCTGGGCCTCGGAGCGACCGTTGCCCTTTTCAGCGTGGTGCGGGGTCTGCTGCTCCGGCCCCTGCCGGTGACTGACGAGGAGAGCATCCAGGTCTTCTGGAGCGACTGGGACTGGCGGGGAAGTGAGCTCGATTTCGTCCGGGAGCGGATGCGGGCCTTTTCCGGCCTGGCCGCCTGGAGTGCGGAGGGACTGACCTACCGGGCCGATGGCGGCGCCAGCAGCCTGGCGATGACCGGAGTTGTGTCGGCCGACCTGTTCGATGTCATCGGCGCGCGGCCGCTGATGGGCCGCACCTTCGTGGCGGGGGAGGACCGCCCCGGGGCGGAACCGGTCGCGGTGCTGAGCTGGGGCATGTGGCAGCAGGAATTGGGGGGCGACTCCGCGGTGCTAGGCCGGAGAGTCCTGCTGGGCGGGGTGCCGACTACGGTAATCGGGGTGATGCCCCGGGGATTCTATTTTCCAACGCCGGAGTACCGGCTCTGGCGCCCCCTTCTGCTCGATCCCGACTCACCGGTGTATCGGGGCCGCGGATGGCTGGTACTCGCAGGGCGGGTAAAACCCGGGCATACCGTCGAGCAGGCGAATGCGGACGTTCGCGCCTTCGCTCCATCGCTCAAGGAACGGTTTGACTATCCGGACCAGTGGGACAAGAGCCGGAATCCGCACCTGACCCCGCTGCGGCAGTACCTGCTGGGTAATGTCAAGCCGGCTCTCCTGCTGTTGTTAGGCGCGGTGGGCCTGCTGCTGCTCATGGCCTGCGCCAACGCCGCGGCGCTGATCCTGGCCCGCACTACCGACCGGAGCAACGAGATCGCGCTGCGGACGGCGCTGGGTGCGGGGCGCGGCCGGCTGGCCCGCCAGATCGTGACCGAATCGCTGACTCTCTCGGTCATCGCGGGCGTGGCGGGCGCCGTTCTCGCCTTTCTCCTGTTCGACGTGCTGGTGGCCAGTCTGCCGCTGCAGAGCGGCTTCGGGGAGACCCTGAGCCTGGAATGGTCCACCTTCGGGGCCGGTTTCGGACTGGCCCTGCTGGTAGGGCTGCTGGTCTCGGCCATTCCGGTGCGTCACCTCCTGCTGGGTCGGCTCCAGGGCGTGACCGGTGAACGCGGGGGCATGGCGCACCGGCGCGGGCCGGGCCGGGCCCACGCGGCGCTGGTTGCGGCCGAAGTGACCCTGGCCGTTCTGCTGGTGACCGGCGCCACCCTGCTGATCCGGTCGGTGGAACGTCTTTTTGCCCTCGACCCGGGCTTCGAGAGCCGAGGCGTGGTGGTGGTGGACCTGGTCGCCAGCTCGGAGGAAATGGACGGGGCGACCCGGTGGCAGTTCTTCCGCGACATCCAGGAGCGGGTCGCCCGCCTGCCAGGAGTTACCGGCATGGGACTGACCAACCGCCTGCCGGTACGTGACAACGGATGGCAGGGGCCGATCGGACGTGGAAGGCCGGCCCGACCTGAGCGGTGCCAGCCGGCCCAGTGCGTTCTGGCGCACCGTAACGCCGGACTACTTCCGGACCATGGGCATGGAAATCAAGCTGGGTCGCGGGGTCGAATCGGCCGACCGTCCCGGCGCACTCCCGGTGGTCTGGGTCAGCGAGTCGTTTGCGCGCCGAATGTGGGGGAACGAGCCGCCGCTGGACCGGCGGGTTCGCACCTTCTTCAGCGGTGATACCACCTGGCTCCACGTGGCCGGGGTCGTGGAGGAGACCCGGATGGTCACCATGACCGGCGAGAATCCCATCGTGATGTACCTGCCGCATGAGCAGAGCGGCTTCCCGGGGGAAGGCCAGGTCCTGGTTATCCAGACCGACCGGGACCTCGCGACCGTGATGGCCGCGGTCCGACAGCTGGTGCGCGAGCTGGATTCCCGGGTGGCCCTGGCGCGGGCCGGCACCATGGACGAGGTGGTTCGCACTTCGCTGGCGGAACCGTTGCGGCTCCGGTTCTTCCTGATGCTGTTCGGCGGCCTGGCACTGGTGTTAGGCCTGGTCGGAGTATACGGGGTGGTGTCCTACTCGGTCACGCGCCGCCGGGGTGAGTTCGGTATCCGGATGGCGCTCGGCGCCGGGCCCACCCGGGTACTGCGTGAAGTGGTTCGCGGCGGGATGACGCCGGTCGCGATCGGCGTGGGCATGGGGCTCATCGCCACGCTCGCCCTCTCGCGCCTGCTGCGCAATTTCCTCTACGAGATCGGACCGACCGATCCCATCAGTCTCGCGGTTTCCGCCGCCGCGTTGCTCGGCGTCGGCATCCTGGCCGCGCTGCTTCCGGGATGGAGGGCGGGCAAGGTGGACCCGGTCAGCGCGCTGCGGGCCGAATGACGGTGCCGATTATCGGCGCTTGAGCGCCTCGAGCTGTTGCACGAGGCTGTCCGGCAGGAGCTGGTCGGAGATAGCGGCCAGCTCTTCGGCCTCCTTCCACTCGAGCTCGAGCAGGGCCAGTTCCCCCTCGAGGGCGTAGCGCTCGTTCTCCTCATTTACCGCCATCTCGATCGCCAGCCGGGTCTCCACCACCAGTCCGTTGAGCAGCCCGTGCTCATTCCGTCGCCGGGCATCGGGGCTCATCGAGCGCGCCAGCTCGGCGAGGAAGGAAGCGGGATCGCCGCAGGCTTCGATCTGGGCCACGGCTTCCGCCACCTTGCGCTGGGAGGCACCGGCGGCGTTGAGACGCGGCATGATGAGCGCGGCGGCCTGCCGGGCGGCCTCTCCGTGAAACAGCTCCACCCCGTGGTCGTGGGGGACATGGATTCCCCATTCGTCGGGGCCCTTGGCCGAGTGCAGGCAGATTCGCTGCAGATGCCGGCCCCGGACCAAAATGGTTGCGCCCGGACTGACGGGGATCCGAACCGCGATCCGACGCCGCTGCACCGAATCCCAGATGCCGGTCGTACCGTGCCACAGGGCGTATCCCGCTCCGGTCATCAGACCCGTGACGGACGCCGCGATGGCCAGTCCCCCGCCGACCGCAACCAGTCCGCCCACTGCCAACGCAGTGCGCCGGCGCCGCCGGCCGAACTGATCGCCGTAGCGCCAGGCGGCAAACTCGGGCCGCAGCGGCTCGCCGATCCGGACCAGCTCCAGTCCTTCGGCCAGCCGGGCCAGGCCGATGTTCTCGCTGGTGACGCGCTTGCGGGCGTCGCGAAAGCGCCGCTCACAAGCCTCGATCGCTTCCCAGCGTTCATCCAGCGGCGTGAGGTTCCAGCGCTCGCAATGCCGGCATACCACCCACAGCCGCCCCCGTTTCTGGTCGAACGCGATCCGGCGTCCGACCGGAAGGGCTTCGACCACCTGGTTGGGGTCGAAGCGAGTGGAGCAGAAGAGGCAGGCGGGGAACATGCTGGGTGCAGCTGTCAGCGGTGGGCTGCCAGCAGGGCGGAGGGAGCAAGATGCGAATCCTCTCTTTTCACGAGGTCCTGCGCCTCGTTCTGGGAGCGGATTCCGGTTCCATCTCGGGGAGCTCGATCCATTGGCTGGCCCAGTCACTGATGGACTTGATCGACTTCTCCAGCTCGCGGCCCTTCTTCGACAACCCGTATTCCACCCTTACGGGGATCTCGGGCGTGACGTGCCGCTCTACAATGCCCGCCTCCTCCAGCTCGCGCAGGCGTTCGGAGAGCATGCGGTCGGTGATTCCGGGGATCGCTTCGCGCAGGGCCGCGTAGCGGGTGCGGCCGTTCATGAGCACATAGATGATCGCGCCCGCCCAGCGGCGTCCAATCAGCTCCACCGCCTCGTGATAGCGGGAGCAGAGCGCGGGGGTGACGGGTCGACTCATGGGACCAATGTAGCCCGAAACCTACCTACTTGACAATATCTACTTACTTTTATATAGTTACTAGCACAAAGTAACGGTAGCTCGGCACCCAACGGCGGCCCCGCCGCCCAGAGCAGGAGACTCGTCATGTCAGGCATTACCAGCTGGACCCTCGACCCCCAGCACACCACCGTTGAATTCGCCGTCCGGCACCTCATGATCGCCACCGTGAAGGGTCGGTTCGGCGAGGCTCAGGGCACGGTCCAGCTGGACCTGGAGAACCCCGCCTCGACCGAGGTCGAAGTCACGATACCGGTCGCGAGCATTGACACCCGCTCGACGGACCGGGACGTGCACCTGCGCTCGGCCGATTTCTTCGACGTGGAGCGGCATCCGAACCTGACCTTTCGAAGCACCCGAGTGGAGCCGGCCGGGAAGCAGCGCTATCGCCTGATCGGAGAGCTCACCATTCGGGGCGTAACCCGCGAGGTCGCACTGGAAGTCGAGTTCGCGGGGACGGTGAAGGACCCATGGGGTGGGACGCGGGCAGCCTTCTCGGTCACCGGCAAGATCAACCGGCACGACTTCGGCCTGAACTGGAATGCAGTGCTCGAAAGCGGCGGAGTGGTAGTCGGCCCGGAAGTGAAGATTG
>DASTEX010000509.1:0-14022 GCA_035709185.1 Gemmatimonadales bacterium | reverse complement strand
GAGCCGGTAAAGCTAAGATGCTAACTGCTAACTGCTAACTGCTAACTGCTAACTGCTAACTGCTAACTGCTAACTGCTAACTGCTAACGGCTCACGACTCGAGTCCCACCTCGATATACCGGTAGACCGGCTGGTCCGGATAGCTCGACACGAACAGCGCCCCTCCCGCCGCTGCCGCCCACCAGCCCCCGATGAGCTGGCTCGGCGCGTCCAGCTCCTGGACAATCGGACCGAACCAGCGACGGATATGACGCAGCTCCGGCGCCCGCCGTCCGAGCATGGAAACCAGCACGGCATCCCCGGCAGTGGCCCTGAAGAAGTGAGCCAGCGCGTGGGACCGCTGGGCGAATTCCACCGCCTTCACCCCCGGCTCGTCGAACAGTACCCGGCCCTCGAAAACATCCATTGGGGGTGCATCCAGCCGGGGACCCAGATAGACGAACCGGCGACCCTCCGGGGTCCGGCGCTCGACCAGGGCGGCCGCGGTTTCACTGGTGAGGCGGGCCGCGTGGAGGAGATCGTCGTCCAGCAGGATGCCCACGACCCCGGTCCACTCGAGGGCCGCCAGTGCGGTACCGACCGGGCAGCCAGCCACGTCATCGAAGGCCAGGAAACGGGGCGACTCGCCGGCCCGGACCACGAAGTGGCCCAGGGCCTCGGCCCGGTCGGTGAAGGTCCGAATGGAGACGGTCTCGCGAGTCGTCATGAGCTAATTATACCTAACAACCCCGGCCCCGGCCGAGCCCGCCCGATGAGGCCCCTGACCCCTCACCTGTTGTTCCAAATTGCGGCCCGGACCCTGCGACTTGTTGCACCAAGGCTCCATTTTCGCCGGATTGGCCGGGAAAAACGTAGGCATGTGGAATGCGCAACCGGAAGGTGACAAGAGGTGCCGAGTGCCGGGTACCGGGTGCCGAGTGCCGTTCCTGGTACCCGGTACTGAGTGCAGTTCCGTTGATACTCTGGCGGCCTCCAACACGGCGAGGGCCGGGAGCGGTACCGGCACGGGGGCACTTGGAACGGCACCTGGCACCCGGCACCCAGAACGGCACGGGGCACGTGGCACTTGGTCACCCGGCACCTGGAAAGCACCCGGCATTGGGAACGGCACGCGGAACGGCACGTGGCACCTGGTCACTCGGCACCCGGAACGGCCCCTTGAGCCTATTGACAAACCCGAGCCCTGACCGGATGTTCGCCTCGTATGGGATTCGCAGTTCCCGCCATCACCAACTCCGCGAGAGAGCTCCAGCCGCTGGTCAATCACGACCGAGCGGCTTTTTTCCTGGCCCCTCGGCCAGGGCTTCACCAGGAGCCGCAAGGCTCCCCGACAGCATGAGGTAGCACCATGGCGCAGGGGACAGTCAAATGGTTCAACGACGCCAAGGGGTTCGGCTTCATCGCGCAGGAGGGTGGGAAAGATGTCTTCGTACACCACACCGCAATTCAGCAGGAAGGATTTCGCTCCCTCAGAGAAGGTGACCGGGTGGAGTTCGAAATCGTCGAGGGCCCCAAGGGTCTCCAGGCTTCCAACGTGCGGAAAGTCTGAGGCGTCCATGCTGCGCCGCCTGTTCCCGGTTGTGCTGCTGGCGCTGATCCTGCCCGGTTCGCTGCCGGCCCAGGGGTCGCTCCCGCAGCTCGACTTCATGGGCTTCAACCCGGGTGATACCCGCCGGGAAGTGGAATCGCTCCTGTCTTCCAAGGGCGGCGAGTGGCGTTGCGCTTCCTCCCGGGTCGACGGGCGCTTCTCCGAATGCCGCGGTACGATCCAGCCCGATGGCATGGGCGAACTCAACGTCATCGGCTCGATCATCAACGGCACCACCGCGGTGCTCCTGATCGAAGGCACCGTGGACGACGTGGAGCTGACCCGCTGGGTGGATGACCTCACCAGCCGGTTCGGCAACGTGTCGGCCCGCCTCGCCAATGGCCAGGCGATGTGGCAATGGACCAGGCAACGTCATATGATCCGGGTAACGACCAGGATCGAACAGGGGGTTCGCATCGTGTCGGTCAGCCTGGTGGATGGTCCCGTCCTCGACGCATTGTGAGGTACGCTGCGTGGTAAAGCGCGCAGCGTTCCTCTTCGTTCTTCTTTGCAGTTGTAGTCGCCCACCGGAACCGGTGCGCATCGGTCTCGCCGGCCCGTTCTCGGACGCGGTCGGCGGGCCGATGCTCCGGGCCGCCCAGCTGGCTGTCAGCGAAATCAACGATGCCGGCGGGATCGATGGCCGACCCATCGAGCTGGTGGCCCGGAATGACACCGGTGATCCCGATTCGGCCGTGGCGGTTGCTGCGGAGCTGGTGGCCGAAGGGGTCGCCGCCGTTGTCGGCCACGTCTATTCGGGAACCACCCTCGCCGCCGCCCCGGTGTACGCGGCGAGCGAGGTACCGGTCCCGGTCATCACCCCGTCCTCGTCCGCGCCCGAATTGGCCCTGGCGGGGACCCACGTCTTCCGGCTCTGTCCCAACGACCTCGAGCATGGCGCGGCGCTGGCCACCTGGATCCGGCAGGGGCTGAGGCTCGCCCGGGGCGCCGTGCTGTATCTCAACGACCCGTACGGTCGCGGGGTACGGCAGTCGTTCGTGATGCGCTTCACCGCCCTGGGCGGCACCATTCTCGAATCCGATCCCTATCTCGGGGACAGCCCGGACGTCGGCGCATACCTCGATCGCATCCAGGACCGGGGGGCCCAGTTCCTGGTGGTCGCGGGGAATCGGGGCGAGGCCGAGGCAATTCTGAGCCAGGCCCGGGCTCGCGGGCTGGATATTCCCGTACTCGGAGGCGATGGGCTCGAAGGCATCGAAGCCGCCGGACCCATCGCCGAGGGCGTGACCCTGACAGCCGCCTATCTTCCGTCAACCGACACGCCGCAGAATCAGCGGTTCGTACGGAGCTATCGCGCCAGCTATCCCGGCGGTGGCGATCCCAATCAGCCGGCCGCCGCCACGTACGACGCGATCTACCTGCTGCGCGAGGTCATCCGGTCCGCCGGATCCAGCCGTCGGGCCGTGCGCCTGGCCCTTACCCGGCTGGGCGCTGACCTGCCACCGTACCAGGGCATCACCGGGGTGCTCGCCTTCGAGGGGCAGGGTGATCTGGCCCGCGTGCCGGTACTGATTGGAGTGGTGCGGAACGGGAGCGTCGTGCAAATGGAACAACCGCGATGAAACTCCTGGGCAGTCTCCGGCGACGGCTCATGGCGGGCCTGGTGCTGCTCGGACTTCTCTTCCTGGCCATCGTCGTTGCCGGCATCGGCAGCCTGCGGGCCGCGAACCGGACCATTGCCCAGGAGCTGGTGCTGGTCGCCGCCAGCTCGGACCTCGGCACCGATCTGGTCGGCTCGGTGGCCGATCAGGTTCGCACCGGCGAATCGTACCTCAACAACCCTTCGCCCGAGCTCGCGGCCGAGTTCCTCCGGCTGGGGGACAGTACCCACGCGTACCGGCGGCGGTTCCGGGTCTTGCCCGGACTCACCGCCGAGGACCAGTCCGCACTCAACCGGGTGGAAGCCAGCCAGGCCCAGATGGAAGTGGCCTACTCCGAGGCTCATGCTCTCCGGGATCTCGGCAGAGTCGACTCGGCCCTGGCGCGGGCCCGCACCGCCCGGGCTCCGGCAGAGGCGCTCATCGCCGACGTGCGCGCGCTCACCGGCCGACAGCAGAGCCGGGTGTCCCAGCAGATCGCGAGCCTGCGGCAGCGGGCCCGCCAGCGTGAGGCCCTGGTCGGCCTGTTGGTGGTGACCGCCGTCGTCGTCGGCATCACCACCGCGCTGCTCACGGTTCGCTCCATTGAATCGCCGCTCCAGCAGCTGAGCGATGCGGCCCGCCGCTTCGGCGAGGGCGATCTGCGTCCATCCGACCCGGGTGACATGCCCGATGAGCTGGCGACGCTGTCACGAGCTATGGGCCAGATGGGCGCGCGGCTCCGCAGCGTGATCGACAACGTGATTCGCGAGGCCCGCAACATCGGACTCTCCGCCGGGGACCTCTCGGCGATGAGCGAGCAGTTGGCTGCCGGGAGCAGCGAGATCTCGCGGGCGATCACGGGCGTCACCCGGAACGCGGAGCTGCAGGTCCAGGAGGTGCGGGCGGCGGACCAGGTCATTGCCGGCTGGAGGGAAACCGCCGCGCGCGATGCCACGGTCGCCGAGCGGGTGGTGAGCAGCGGTGACCAGGTCCGCCTGCTGGCCGAGCATCAACGGGACGATCTCGCGTCAGCCGCCGGTTCGCTCGAAGGCCTCCGCCGCGCAGCCCAGGATGCGGGACTGCGGACCCGCGATCTCACCCGTCACACCGACAGCGTCAGCGAGCTGCTCGATCTGGCGCGCCAGCTCGGCGCCCAGAGCGAAGTGCTGGCGATCAACGCCTCGATCGAGGCGGCCCGCAACGGCAGCGGCGAGGGGATGGAGGCCATTGCCGGCGAGGCCCGCCGCCTGGCCGACACCAGCCGCGGCACCGCCGAGCGGGTGACGGCCAGCACTGAGTCACTCGGCGAATCGCTCGCCGGTCTATCCCGCGCCATCCAGACCATTGGGGCCGAGGCGGTGGCGGTCAGCACCACGTCGCAGCGGACCCGGATCGCGCTCGAGGAAATCGTGCGAACGGTGGAGGCGCTCAGGGAACAGGCCGCCCACGTGGTGAGCTCAGCGGCGGAAAGCCGCTCCATCGCGGGAAAACTGGCCGACCTGCGGGTGCGGCTCGAAGCCGATGCGCGGGAGACCGTGGTGGCCAGCGAGGCCGTTACCGGAGCGGCCGGCGATCAGAGCAGCGCCACCGGGGAGATCGCGAACAGCGCGGCGCGTCTGCTGGAATCGTCCGAGCGACTCGCCGCGCTGGTGGCGGACTTTCGGGTCTGAGGGTCCTACTTCTTCCGGTGGGGCGAGCGGCCGTTCTTGGAAACCGCCTTGGACGGCTTGGCTCTGGCCTTGGCGTTGCTCGGCTTGAGCTTGAGCGGCTTGATCCCCTTTTTCACCACCACCGACCGGGCCGGCGGGGCCGCCTTCACCGGCGCGGCCGCCTTTGCCGGCGCGGCCGCTTTAACCGGCACGACCGCTTTCACCGGGGCTGCCACCTTCCGAGGCTTGGGGTCGGCCTTGACTACCGGCCGGGGACCGGACGCCAGCACTTCCCTGGTCTCGGCCAGCACCCGCTCGCTCTCCTCCGCCGCAATCAGGTTCCGGCGAATCGCGTAGCGCATCAGTTCCTCGGCGTCGGCCAGGTTGAAGCTGGCCTGGCCCGAGGCAGCCTTTACCAGGTTCACCATCGCGTCGGCCACCGGGCTCCGGAGCACCTTGGCGATGCCCGGCAGTGTCTCCAGCAGAGACGAGAGTTGAGTGCCAGCGAGTTCAGTCACGGGCGCAAGACTACCGTTGCGGGCCATGTGAGTCAAGGAAGGGCAAAAACCGCCACAGCGTAGTATATACTACTACCGAACAAATTCCGAAACAGTTTGGGTTAGCCGTTAGCAGTTAACCCTGTGTGCTTGGTGATTGCACCCCCATGATCGGCGGGTGCGGCCAGACCGCGAACCCGGCCAAACGGCTACCGCTAACCGCCAACGGCTAACGGGTAACGGTTAACCACGTACCTTACTCGCCGGGGCGGTAGATCGTAGTTTCCCCCGCTTCATGAATCAGCCACCCAGCTCCCTCCGCGATCTGGCTTCGCCCTGGCTCATCGTCGTGCTGCTGGCCGATGTCACATGCTTCGGCATCGTGATGCCGCTGCTGGCCAGCTACGCCGCCGAGTTCCGGGCCAGCACCACCTCGATCGGCCTCCTGGTCGCCTCCTACTCGGCGATGCACTTCTTCTTCGCGCCGGCCTGGGGGAGGTTGAGTGACCGGATCGGCCGCCGGCCAGTTCTGCTGATCGGTCTGGTCGGAACCCTGCTTTCATCGCTGGTATTCGCCCTGGCTCGCGATTTCACCGTGTTGCTGCTGTCGCGGATCCTGGCCGGTGGCATGGGGGCGACCCTCAACGTGGCCCAGGCCTATGTGGCCGACCAGTCCACCCCAGCCGGCCGAACCCGAGTGATGGGACTGGTCGGTGCGGCGTTCGGATTCGGATTCATCCTCGGGCCCGCCATTGCCGGCCTGACGGCGCCCATGGGCAGCGCGGCTCCGGGACTCGCGGCGAGCGCCATTGCGGCAGCCAACCTGGCGCTTGCGCTGGCCACCCTCAGGGAGCCGGCGGCTCATCGCCCCGCCTTCGGCGCGCCGACTTCTCCTCTCCCCTGGCGCCCGCTGATCGCACCCTTTGCCGCGGCGGTGGCCTCGACTCTCGCGTTCACCGTGCTGTACGTGGTGTTTCCTCTCCACCTCGAGCAGGCGCTGGGATACGACCGCAGCCGGGTGAGCTATCTATTCGCCTTCGTCGGCTTGCTGACCGCGCTGGTCCAGGGCGGCCTGGTCGGAGCCCTGTCGCGCGGACTGGGAGAGGGGCGGCTGCTGCTCCTGGGAGGATTGCTCATGGCGGCGGGGCTGGCGCTGCTGCCACAGGTCTCCCAAATCGGCGCCGCCCCATTCTATGTGGCGCTGGCAATGCTCGGGATCGGATTCGGGTTCGCGGGTCCGGCTGAAGCCGGTTACGTCTCGCGAACGTCACCGGCGGAGCTTCAGGGCCGGATTCTCGGCAGCCTGCAGAGCGTCAACTCGGCGGCACGGATCCTGGGACCGGTGGCGGCGGGTGTAGCGATGAGCGCGGGCGGAGCACCGGCGGCCTTTTTCGGAGCGGCAGGGTTCGCCGCAGCCTCGGGACTGCTCGGGCTCGCCATGACCCGCCGAGAGCCTGCGGATAACCGCTAAGAGGGTAATGGGGGTCAGACTCCTATTAGCCGGATTGAGCCACGGCCACGGCTAATAGGAGTCTGACCCCAATTACCGAAAACCGCTGACGGCTGACGGCCTAACGGGGGGTGGAGAAGATCCTGCCCCACCGGACCGCCGTGAAAAACGGCAGCGGCCGCCAGCTGTTGGGATCGAAGCTGAAATAGACGAACAGGGGTCTTCCCCGGACGTTCTCCCGGGGCAGAAAGCCCCAGTACCTGCCGTCGTACGAGTCGTCCCGGTTGTCCCCCATCATGAAGTAATGATCGGCGGGCACCTCGATCGGACCCCAATCGTGCAGGTCGGGGTTGTACTCCGCGGTGTCGCGGCTCACCAGGTGCTTGACCTGCCATTCGCGCATCTTGGCCCGGTGGAACGCGTCGGCGAAGGCGCCGGGGTTGCCGTGGCGGGCCCACGGTTCATCCACCTTCACGCCGTTGCGATAGAGCTCGCCGTTTTTCATCTCGAGGGTGTCGCCCGGCATGCCCACCAGCCGCTTGACCACCTTGAGGCCTTCTTCTTCCACCGAGTCGAAGACCACCACATCGTGCCGCCGAGGTTCGCGAACCGCGGGAAGCCGCTTGTGGATCAGGGGCACCTCGGCCCCGTACAACAGCTTGTTCACGAACAGGAAATCGCCGATCAGCAGCGTGTTTTCCATGCTGCCCGACGGAATCCGGAAGGCCTCGATCAGGAAGGTGCGGAGGAACAGCCAGACGACCAGCGCGAAGGTAATGGACTTGGCCCATTCCCAGAGCCAGGAAAGAAACCCGCCCTTTTTGCGGGATTCACCGGGCGGGGGACTGGCGACGGGATCGGGTTGGGCCTTCTCGGGCTTCGCCCCCGGCTGACTTGCGCTCTGGGGCGCACTGAAAGCGAATTCCGCCGCGCCTGTCAGCAGCCGCGGGGAACCGCCGAACGAATTGGGGATGGGGCCGCCAGCACCGATACCAGTCATTAATCCACCCAGTCTGCAATAAAGATATTCGTCTCACCCGGGCTCGCAGGATTACGATTTGAAGCCCATACCAGTTTCCGTCCATCCGGGCTGAACATGGGGAAACTGTCGAAGTCGGGGTGAGTCGTCACCTTCTCCAGACCGGTCCCATCTTCATTCATGATATACAGATCGAACGCGCCGCTCCGTGGATTCTCGTAATTGGACGAGAAGATGATGCGCCGGCCGTCAGGATGATAAAACGGCGCAAAGTTGTCCCCGCCCAGGCGAGTGATCTGGCGCGGATTCGACCCGTCGGCCTCGGCCACCCACACCTCGGTCCGGGCCGGACGCACCAGCCGGGCCTCCAGCAGTGCCTGATAATCGGCGGTATCGCGCGCCGACACCGGATAGGCGGCCCGCCACACGATGCGCCGGCCGTCCGGAGAGTAGAACGCCCCGCCATCATACCCCACCCGGGTGGTGAGCCGCCGTACGTTGGTCCCGTCTATATCCATGACGTACAGGTCGATGTCACCGTCGCGGGTGCTGGTGAAGATGATTTTCGACCCGTCGGGCGATACCGTTGCCTCGGCGTTATAGGCCCCATTGTCGGTGAGCGGACGGAGATCCGAGCCATCGGGCCGGGCGGTGTAGATCTCCAGGTGCCCCAGGGGCCAGACGTAGCCCCGTGACTGATCCGGCGGCGCGGGACACGCGGGACTGTGCTTGAAGGTGGAACTGTAGAGGATCCGCCGGTCGTTGTCGTAGAAGAACCCGCAGGTGGTCCGGCCCTGTCCGTTCGATACCCGGCGCAGCCCGGTGCCGTCGGTGTTGATGATGTACTGCTGATCGCAGCCCTCTCCCACTTTCTCCTGCCGCTGAAAGATCAGCTGGGTCCCGGACTTCGAGAAGTACGATTCCGCGTTGTTACCGCCGAACGTGAGCTGGCGGATGTTGCGAAGGTGGCGTTCGCCGGGCTCGGACTGGACGGTCTGACTGGCGGCGGACGGGCGGACCGGCGGGCCGGCGGGCGGTTGTTCTGGTGCATTGCTGCCGCACGCGGCAACAAACATGACGAGGATCATGGTGCCCGCCCGCCCGCCTGCCCGCCTGCCCGCCTGTGGTCCTCTCATGCTATCTCCTCCAGGGCGGAGAGTACCTCCGCTGCGTGGCCCTTCGGCTTCACTTTCTCGAAGACCCGCGCAATCCGGCCCCGCCCATCGATGACGAATGTAGTCCGCAGAATGCCACGATACGACCTCCCGTACATCCGCTTTTCGCCCCACGCTCCGTAGGCCTCGGCCACGGCGTGATCGGGGTCGGCCAGCAGACGAAACGGCAGGTGATACTTCTCGCGGAACTTCCGGTGCGACGACACGGGATCGGGCGACAGGCCGAAGACCGCGGCGCCGGTCTTCTGGACCGCGGCCCAGCTGTCCCGGAACTCGCACGCTTCGGTGGTACAGCCCGGAGTGTCGTCTTTGGGATAGAAATAGAGCACCACCGGCTGGCCCTTGAGTTCCTTGAGCGAGACGGTGGTGCCGTCGTCGGCCGCCAGCGTGAAGGGGGGCGCCGGGGTACCAGGCTCGAGCATCTTACGGTAACTCCTCGCTCGGGACCGTCGGCCGGGCGTTCAGTCGCAGCACCGGTGCGTCACGGCCCCGGCGCAGGTCCCGGTCGAGCTGATTCCAGGAGGTGAAGCCGTCCTCCGATCCGGGCTCGAGCAGATAGGCGGCGAAGGGCCCCAGCCGCTGTTCGGTGGAAACGAGGAACCAACCCGCGCCGGCCCGGACCTCGGATGCACGCCAGGCGCCCTCGACCCGGACTTCCCGGTGTCCCTCGAACACATTGGGACTCGCGATCACGCTGTCCACCCGGAAGGCCTCACCGCCGGCCTGGAGCGGCCGCAGCAGCCGCCCCACCCGCACACCATGGCGCCGAAGGGCTTCGGCCAGGTGAGCATGCTGGGGGGGGAACACGTAAGCCGGGCGCAGCGGCTCCCGACGGAGCGGCGCGAACCGGTCGAACACGGGCATGCGAATGGTGCGGTACACGCCGGTGCGCCGGCGGCGGGCAAATCCGCCGGTGCCATCTCCGGCCGCCTCGGTGATTTCCGCGATGACGTCATCCTGGCGGGGTGGCGCCAGCGTGGAGCGAACCGTGATCGAGTCGGGCCGCGGCACGCCGGTCCGGGTCAGCTCGAGAATCGCCCCGCGCTCCTCCACCGCCAGCCGCAGGATCTCGAGCACGAAATTGTAGGAGGCCGACACCCGGGTCCGGAGATCGGCGTTGCTGTATGCCTCGCTGAGAATCGCGAGCCGGCCCCGCATGCCGTACCAGTTGGTGCCGTAGCGGGGCCGCCCATCGTAGGTCTCCCATCCCCGGGTCAGGGAATCGGGCTGTTGATTCCGGAAATTGCCGTACCAGTACACCTCCTGGCGGTGCCGCTCGCGCATCCGGCGCCGCACTTCCGGGAGGAACCGGTCGCGCACGTACTCGTTGGCCGGAGGAGAATCGGGGTTGAGGCCGGGCGAGTACGTGAGCACGTATCCGTGGTAGCTGCCGTTGGTGGTGTGGAGGTCGATGAAGAGGTCCGGGTCCCAGTAGTTCAGCAGCTGCGCTGCGCCCCGGGTCTCGGGCGCTTCCTGCTTCACGTAATCGCGATTGAGGTCGAGCCCCTGCCCGTTGGACCGGAGCCCCACAATCGCCGGACCGTTCTGTCCCGGCCGCTGCCGCTCGGCGGGACCGAACGCGTCATTGCCATCGGGGTTGTAGACCGGGACCACGATCAGGACCAGGGAGTCGAGCAGCGGGCGGAGGGAACCGAGCGTCAGGTCCCGCAGCAGCATCAGGGCCGCTTCTTTCCCTTCGATCTCGCCGCCGTGAATGTTGCCCTGGAGGTAGACGATCAGCCGGCCGCTCCGGTGCGCCTCGGCCGGACCATCGACCATCGGCCGCGCGGCGATCGCCCACGGGACGGCGCGGCCCTGGGGGCTGGTGGCCAGGGTACCCCGGCGAATCCTCGCACCCAGCGCCTCCAGCGAATCCAGAAACCCCTGGACATCGGCGTGGCTGGAGGTCTCGGTGTATCCGCTCCGTTCGGCCCTGGTCTGCTGGGCGTGCAGCGGGATGGCGCACACCAGGAACAGCAGCGCCGGGCCCGCCCTCATGGCTGGCGTTCCACGCTGTCGATGCGTTCCTGCGTGCGATCCACCGGCATTACCTCGACCGCGGCCCCTTCCACCAGGCGGTCCAGTCCCCCAACCACGACCTGATCGCCCGGCGTCACTCCGTTCCGGATTTCTACGTAGCCCGGGGTGCGGACCCCGAGCTCCACTCGCCGGCGTTCCGCCTTGCCGTCCACCACTACCCAGACGAATGCGCCGCCCTGAATTTGGGTGATCGCGTCCTCGGGAATCACGACCGCATCGGGTCGCACTTCGGTGGACAGCCGGGCCTCGATGAACATGCCGGCCTGGAGACTGCGATCGGTGTTGGGCACTACGGCCTTCACCGTGATCGTGCGTCCCGGGAGCTGGACCCGGGGATCGACGAAGTCCACCGTGCCGGTGAAATCACGCCCGGGCAAGGCGGCCACCTGGAAGAGCACCCGCTGGCCCGGCCGTAACCGGTCGGAATAGCGCTCGGGAACCTGGAACGAGGCACGCTGGGGATTCACCGTCTGGAGCGTAATCAACCGGGTGCTGTTGGTGACGTAGTCGCCCAGGCTCACCAGCCGGGCACCGGTCACTCCCGCAAACGGGGCCCGCACCACGGTCCGGTCGAGCCGGACCTGGAGCAGTTCGAGGTTGGCCTGGGTGCTCCGCATCTGGGCCTCGGCCCGCTCCAGGTCGGCCTGGGCTGCCGCCTTTTCCGCCAGCAGCTGGCGGGTCCGGTCGAGCGCCTGGCGGGCCAGGTCGCGCTCCGCCTCGGCCCGGCTCACCTGAGCCTTCAGCTCCGCGTCGTCCACTTTGAAAAGCGGCGTGCCCCGGCTCACCAGGGTTCCTTCGCGGACCAGGATTTCGACCAGCCGGCCATCCACTTCGGGCCGGAGCTCGATCGCCTGAATCGATTCGATCTGGCCGGTCGCGAGAATGGCATCGACCACGGTATCGGTCACGGCCTGGGTCACCTCGACCGGGACCGCGCGGGACGCGCCGCCCCGTCCGGCCGGCTGGCCGCCCTCCGCGTTCCTGCCGCACGCGGCCGCGGCGAGGAGCGCCGCACCCAACAGAATGCGCTTCACGGTTCCGTCCTGTCGTTCAACAGTCTCCGGCCCAACACCGCTTCGAGACCGGCGATCGCGAGCCGGATCGCGTACCGGGACCGGACGACGTTGGCTTCCGCTTCGGTCAATTGATCCTGGGCTTCGAGCAGGTCCAGGATGGTGGAGGCTCCGGCGCGATAGCGGGTTTCCTGCACCCGGAAATTCTCCCGTGCCACCAGCAGCGCATTGCGGTCGAGATCGAGCGTGGCCCGGGCGGTGATGAACGTGTCGTAGGCCAGCGTCACATCCGCCTCGGCGCCCCGCTCCAGGTCCTCCCGGATGGCCCGGGCCACGTCCCGCGACGCCCGGGCGCGCGCGACGTTCAACTCCCGCTGGCCGTTGTCCCACAGCGGCAGGCTCAGACTGATCACGCCGGTGCGCCGGGTGAGCGCGTTGGGAAACCAGTTCTCGTCGAATGCCGCGATGTTGCCTGACAGGGCAATGGTGGGCAGGTAGCTTCCGCGCCGCCCGCGGACCACCGCGTCGGCCTGGCGTTCATTGGCCCGCGCCACGCGGTACTCCGGGCCGGATTCCAGCGCCAGGGAAACCAGCTGCGGGAGCGAGTACGGGAGGTCGGGCAGAGCCACGGTGTCGAGCGGAGCGGCGTCCACCGCACCCCGGCGGCCGATCCGGCGCCCGAGGTCCAGCCGGGCCGACCGCAGCGCCACCTCCGACCGCAGCAGGCCTACCCGGGCGCTGTTGAGCTCGAGCAGAAGCTGGAGCGAATCGGACTGCACCGCAGCGCCGCTCAGGACCCGGGCCCGCGCGATCGTGAAACCTTCCTCGGCCCGGCGCAACCGGCCCCGCGCCACTTCCAGCAGCTCGCGCCCGCCCAGTACGTCGTAATACGTCCCCTCGATGAACAGGGCCGAGGTATATCGGGTCAGCACTTCGTTGGCCTGGGCGCCCTCGAGCTCGGCCCGGGCCCGGGAGAGCTCGGCCAGCTTGCGCCCGCCCGCGAAGATCTCGAGCCGGGCGTCGATCCGGCCGCTGGCGTTGCGCCGGGCCGGCTGCCCGGTGCCGATGTTGAACTGATCCCGCGAAAAGAACGAGTAGTCGCTGCTGGCGGTGACCGAGGGCACCACCAGGGTGATGAGCGCGGCGCGCCGGCCCCATTCGGCCGTACCGATGCTGCCGATGGCCTGTACGTAATCGGGATCGAGGCGCACGCCCTGCGAGAGCGCCTCGGCCAGGGTGACGCGAGGCAGCGAATCGGCGGTGGTGACTTGAAAGGCGGCCAGCAGGGCCAGGATCATCGGCCCCCCGCCAGGGCGGTGGCGGTCACCTCGCGCTCCTCCTCGACCGTACGGCGCCGGCGGCGGAGCCGGCTCTGCAGCCCATCCAGCAGCACGTACGCCACCGGCACCAGGAACAGCGTGAGTACGGTGGAGAAGATCACGCCGCCGACGATGGCGTACCCCAGGGGCTTGCGCGACTGGGAGCCGGCGCCCAGACCCAGCATGATCGGCAGAGCGCCCATCACGGTGGCCACGGAGGTCATCAGAATGGGGCGAAGCCGGATCCGGCCCGATTCCAGCACCGCGTCGATCACCGACCGGCCCAGCTCCCGCAGCTGGTTGGCGTACTCGACCAGCAGGATCGAGTTCTTCGCCACCAGTCCGATCAGCAGAATCATTCCGATCTGGCTGTACAGGTTGATGGTGGAGCCCGCGATCCAGAGCGTGAAGATGGCGCCGCTCACCGCCAGCGGCACCGCCAGCAGCACGGTAAAGGGGTGCACCAGCGACTCGAACTGCGATGCCAGCACCATGAACACCACGGCCAGCGCCAGCAGGAACGCGAAGTAGAGCGCCCCACCGCTCTCTTCCAGTTCCCGCGATTCGCCGCTCAGCGCAATGCTGTGTCCCGACGGGAGCACCGCGGGGGCGACCGCCCGCAACGAATCGAGGGCTTCGCCCAGGGTGAACCCCGGGGCCAGGCTGGCCGACAGCGTGCTGGACCGCACCCGGTTGTAGTGGTTGAGCTGG
>DASTEX010000508.1:0-7316 GCA_035709185.1 Gemmatimonadales bacterium | reverse complement strand
GGCTGGGGCGGCTGCGGCAGTGGTTTGACCATTGGTTGAAGCCCGCGGGAACGGCGGTGGCCAACTGACCATCGGGCGATCGGGTGATCTGGCGATTCCTTTGTGCCGGCTGCCAGCAGGAAACCGACCGGGAGTAATCGCCAAGTCACCCGATCGCTGGATGGTTTGGGGTTCCTTCACGAGGTAGATTCCCGTCATGCCAACCACCTGCGTCCTCCATCGCTGGGAGGACATGCCGCGCGAGCGGGTCAACGAACTGCTCGAACGCCGGCTCATCACGGGCGAACGGATGATGCTGGCGCACGTGTATCTCAAGCGGGGCTGCCTGGTGCCGATGCATCAGCACGATAACGAGCAGCTGACCTACATCCTCGAGGGCGCCCTCGAGTTCACCCTCGGAGCCGACCGGTCGGAGAAGCTGGTGGTGCGCTCCGGTGAGGTGCTGCTGATTCCCTCCAACGTGCCCCACGAGGCGGTGGCGCTGGAAGACACGCTCGATGTGGACGTCTTCTGTCCGCCCCGCGAGGACTGGTTGAAAGGGACCGATGCGTACCTTCGCCGTTAGGCGGGCAGGCGGCCGGGCGGGCAGGCGGGCGGTTGTCTCCGTCGTTCTTCTGCCCTCCCTGCTCCTCGGTGCTGACCTTGCGGCTCAGGATCGTTCCGGCCGGGAGGAGCTCAAGCGGTTCTTCGCCCAGGCGGCGAACGAAGAAGGCATTGTCGGCGCCGGGATGTACCTGGTGGGCCGCAACGGTGTGGTCGACAGCGCCTTCACCGGCCTGGCCGATCGCGACGAAAAGCGGCCGGTGAACGGAGCCACCATCTGGCACTGGGCCTCCATCACCAAGACCTTCACCGCGATCGGGATCATGCAGCTGCGCGATCGCAAGCTGCTGTCGCTGGACGATCCGATCGTGAAGTACGTGCCGGAGCTCCGGGCGGTACACAATCCGCACGGCAGCATGGAGGGGGTGACCATCCGTCACCTGCTGTCGCACAGCTCCGGCTTCCGCTCGCCCACCTGGCCCTGGGGCGGGAACAAGCCCTGGCATCCGTTCGAGCCCACCGGCTGGAGCCAGCTGGTTGCCATGTTCCCGTATACCGACATCATGTTCCCGCCCGGTTCCCGCTTCCAGTATTCGAACCCGGGCATCGTGTTCCTGGGCGAGGCCCTGCGGCGGTTGACCGGCGACGAGTACGAGGTGTACGCCGACAAGAACCTGCTCGATCCCCTCGGCATGTACAGCAGTTACTACGACGTGACGCCCTATCACCTGCGGGTAAACCGGTCCAACAACTACTACATTGTCGACGGGCAGACCCGGGCCAACGGAATCGACTTCGATACCGGCATCACCACGTCCAACGGCGGTCTCAATGCGCCGCTGGCCGACATGGCGAAGTACCTCCGTTTTCTGCTGGGCGGCGGCGGTGCCCTGGTGCTGGAGCGGTCTACGCTGGAGGAGATGTGGCGTCCGGTGGTTCCGGCTGGGGGCGCTCCTGGCCCGCAGGGCGAGCGGCAATCGGTGGGCCTGGGATTCTTCGTTACGGAGTATCCCGGCGGGCTCCGGCTGATCGGGCACACCGGCAGTCAGGCCGGGTTCCGCTCGTTCTTCTGGCTCCATCCCGAGAGCGGGCTGGCCCTCATCGCCAATTTCAATACCTCACCGCCTTCGGAAAGCGCCGGCCCCGAGGTGAAGCCCCGGATCGGGCGAATCTTCGGCGGAATGCTGGAGCGCTTCGTGAAGCTGGTCGGGCCGGCGGAGCCGCAGTGAACCGCCCGCGCGCTCGCCGGTCCGCCGGTTCGCCGGTCTGCCGGTCCGTCGATGTTCCGAAATAGACCGGGCGACCGCCGAGACTTCTTCCGCGATTCCGTAGGGCAATGGCTGGAGAAGACGCTGGAGGCCACCGAGGAGCGGGTGGTCCAGCAGCGCTGGCAGCGGCCGCCGGGCGCGTTGCCCGAGGTCGCCTTCCTGGCCGCCTGTACCCGATGCGGCGAGTGCGTCACCGCCTGTCCCTACAAGGTGATCCAGCTGGTGCCGACCAGCGGCGGACTCGCCGCCGGGACGCCGTACCTGGACGTCGCCCGGTCTCCCTGCCAAGCCTGTCCCGATATGCCCTGTGCTCGAGCCTGTCCCACCGACGCCCTCACGGTTCCACCCAACGGCTGGGCCGGCTACCGGCTGGGCGATCTGGAGTTCTATCCCGAGCGCTGCGTTACTTTTCGCGGCCAGTCCTGCCGGGCCTGCGCCGACGCCTGTCCCATCGGCGCGAGTGCCCTGGAAATGGACGAGGCGGGGCATCCCGTCCTCAAGCGGGAAGGGTGTGTCGCCTGCGGGGTCTGCATCCGGGCCTGCATCAGCGTGCCGCCGTCGTTCGGGTTCCGTGCCAGGGAGGAGTGAGTGAGCGACGTCCCCTACCGGGTGGACAAACCATGGGGATATGAGCTGATCTGGGCCCGCACCGACCGCTACGTCGGGAAGATCCTGCACGTCAACGCGGGCCACATCCTGAGCTGCCAGTACCACCGCCGCAAGGATGAAACCATGCACGTGCTCCGGGGAGAGCTCCTGCTTCGAACCGGTGCGGCCGCGGATGCATTACAGGAGCGGCCGTTCCGGGCCGGGGAATCGGTGCACATCCCGGCCGGTCTGATCCACCAGATCGAGGCGGTTGTGGACACCGACGTACTGGAGGCGTCTACCCCAGAACTGGACGATCTGGTCCGCCTGAGCGATCGCTACGGAAGGAGCTGACCGTGCAGGTCATCATTCCCCTGGCCGGCAAGGGCACGCGGCTCCGGCCGCACACCCACCTGGTTCCCAAGCCGCTGCTCAAGGTGGCGGGGCGGCCGGTCATGGACTGGGTGATGGACCGGCTGGAGGCCCTGGATGTTTCCGAGCTGATTTTCATCACCGGGCACCTAAAGGAACAGGTAGAGCGATACGCCCGCGCCCGGTACCGCTGGCCCTCCCGTTTCATCGAGCAGAAAGTGCAGGACGGCACGGCCGGCGCGATCAACCTGGCCCGGCCGCACGTGACCGAGCCGGTGCTGATCATCTTCGTGGACACGGTGTTCGAAGCCGACCTGACGCTCACCCGGAGCAGCACCGCCGACGGGATCATCTGGGCCAAGGAAGTGGATGACTACCAGCGGTTCGGCGTGGTGGTGACCGACCGGCAGGGGTACATGACCCGGATCGTGGAGAAGCCCCGGGAGCCGGTCTCGCGGCTGGCGAACATCGGGCTCTATTACATCCGCGACACCCGGACCCTGTGGCAAGGGATCGACCACGTCCTGGCCCAGCCGCCCAACCGGGGGGAGTACTTCCTGACCGACGCCTTCCAGTACATGATCGACCAGGGGAAGCGGATCCAGACGGCCGAAGTGGGCGGCTGGTACGACTGCGGCACCCTGGAGGCGATCATCGAGACCAACGAGACGCTCCTGCGGCAGGGCGCGGCCCGCCGACCTTCGTTAGGCAGCGACGTCACGGTCCACGAGCCGGTCTATATCGAGGACGGGGCCCGGATCGAGCGGAGCGTCATCGGACCGAACGTGAGCATCGAGAACGGCACGACGGTCGCGGACAGCCGGCTCTCGCACG
The DNA here is from genome assembly GCA_035709185.1 of Gemmatimonadales bacterium. Lineage (GTDB taxonomy): Bacteria > Gemmatimonadota > Gemmatimonadetes > Gemmatimonadales > GWC2-71-9 > SZUA-320. The sequence goes on along the minus strand of DASTEX010000508.1, from coordinate 3,711 downwards.
CGATCGTGGGCCGGGAGTGCGAGCTCAGGAACGTCAGACTCACGCGCACCATGCTGGGCAATCAGGTTCGCCTGCGCGAGGCCGCCGGCTCCGCCAGCCTGGGCGATCACGCCGAGTTCTCCGGTGTCACTGAGTGACGAGCTGTGCCGGTCTTATTTCGACCTCAAGTGGCATTTTGACCCTGCCGCCGGCGCCGTCGCCGGCGCCCCCGGCACGGCCGGACGACTGGGCCGGTTTGACGCCGCGTCGCTCCGGGAGCACATCGCGGCCTTCCGCGCCATAGAAGCAGGGATCGAGGAGCTGGACGTCGAGGACGCGGCCGACGAGCTCGACCGGACCGCGCTGCTGGACGATGTTCGGGTCACCATCTTCCGGCTGCAGCACGAGCGTCCCCAGGAACGCAATCCCGTCTTCTGGCTCAAGCACCTCTGCCAGGCGCTCTGGGCCCTGCACCGCTCGGGCGGCGAGAGCCCCGACGCCGTGCTGGCGTGCCTGAGTGATGTTCCCCGGTTCCTGAGTGATGCCCGCGGTACCCTGTCGGAGCCGCCCCAGGCCCTGATCGATGCGGCGCGAGCCCTGCCTGGTCCGGCCGCGGACCTGGTGACCCGACTGGCCCGGGAGGACGACGGGGAGCCGCTGCGGAAGGCGGCGGCCTCCGCCGAAGCGGCCCTGGCCCGTTTTCAGCTGGCGCTGGATACCGAGCTCAGCGCCCACGCCGACGAGCACGCCTACGCCGTCGGCACCGATCATTTCGATCGGCTGCTGCACCACGAGCACGCCATCATCGCGGGTTCGTCCGAGCTCTGGCGGTCGGTGCTGCGGCTGGAGGAGGAGCAGGAGGACACCCTGCGGAACATCGCCCACCAGCTCGGGCGCGACGGCAACTGGCGCGATGCCCTGGTGGATCGGCACCGCTCGTTCGGCAAGGGCGACATCCTGGAGCTGCTGACCCACGGTCTCAAGGAGCGGCACGAGGCGGCCGACCGGGCCGGGCTGCCCCTGGTGGAGGAGCTGCCCCGGTTCGAGCGCATGCCCGAGCACGAAGCCCAGTTCGAGCCCCTCGCCACCTATCGGCCGCCGTCCCACGGCAGTCCGGCCACAGTGTTCATCGCGGACCGGCCGGCCGCGCGCTTTGCCATGCCGGCGCTCATGACCGAGCTCGGCGGTCCCGGGATGCACGTGCAGGGCGCCCGCTCCGCGACGCTGCCCTCGGAGGTCCGACGGGCGATCAGCGAGAACACCGGCTGGGGGCTCTACGTCATCGAGCTGATCGATGAATCCGACGGCTGGCACGATCTCGAGACCCGACTCCTGATCAAGGCCCATGTGCTCTACCGGGTCCTGCTGGGCCGGATCGACATCGGCATTCACACCGGACAGCTTAGCCTGACCGAGGGGGTGAACTTGCTCACGGAACGGCTCCCTCTGGAGCCTGCCGAGGCGATGGCCGCGGTTCGCGGAGTGCTGCTGGAGCCGACCCGAGCAGCGGGCACCATTGCCGGACGGCGGGAGCTGCTGCGCTTGCGGGACGATCGGCAGGCCCGGGACGGGGCCGGGTTTTCACCCCGACGGCATCACGATGACGTGCTGCGGTTCGGCGGGCTGCCCGTGCCGCTCATTCGATGGGGGCTCGGCCTGGAAGCGTGACTCCGGCGCCGGGGTCTCCGCCCGCAGTCATTCCCCCGACGGTCCGGGGTCTCTCGCTGGTTTCCTTCCTCAACGATTTCGCCAGTGAAATGGTGTACCCGCTGCTGCCGGCCTTCGTCACGAGGGTGCTGGGCAGCGGGGCAATGGCGTTAGGCGCGCTGGACGGCGCCGCCGACCTGACCGCGGCGGCGCTGCGCTGGGTCACCGGCCGCCTGGCCGACCGCCGCGGCTGGAGTGACCGGCTGATCACAGCCGGCTATGGCCTGGCGGTGGCAGTGCGGCCGCTGGTGGCGGCGACCACGGCCGCCTGGCAGGTGGTCGGGCTCAGAGTGTTGGACCGGGTGGGGAAAGGACTTCGGTCCCCCGCCCGCGACGCCCTGATCGCGCGGGTGACGGCGCCCGAGGCGCGGGGACGAGCCTACGGATTCCATCGCGGAGCCGATCACCTGGGCGCGGTGGCCGGGTCACTCGCTGCGTGGCTCCTGCTGTCGTGGCAGCTCGATGTGCGGGGCGTCATCCTCGCCAGCGTTGTCCCCGGCATGCTCGCGCTGCTGGTGCTGATCCCGGTGCTCAGGCGGGCAAGGGGGCGGGCAACTGGACGGGCCGGCGGGCAGGCGGGCGGGTGGGCGAATACAGCACCGGCTGAACCGATTGCGGCCGGGCCGGCCGCTGCCTCCGATGCCTCCGGCAGCAGATTCTGGCTTCCCGTGACTGCGCTCACCCTCCTGACCGTCGCCCGGCTGCCGGAAACGCTGACGCTGTTGCGGATGCAGGACCTGGGGCTGGCCGTCGCGCTGGTGCCGCTGATCTGGGGCGGGCTGCACATCGTGCGGACGCTCGCGGCGTATCCCGGTGGATGGTTGAGCGACCGCTTCGGATCGGCAGCCATGCTGGCGGCCGGCGGAGCGCTGTTCGCCTTGATCGCGCTGCTGTTGTCGCGGCCGCTCGCGCTGCCATCCGCGGTGGCGGTCTTTCTCCTGCTGGGCCTGGTGTCCGGCCTGATGGAACCGGGCGAGCGGGCGGTGGTGGCCCGGCTGGCCCCGCGTCGCACCGGCCGCGCCTTCGGCTATGCGCAGGGGCTTTCAGGCCTGGCTGCACTGCCCGCGGGGCTGGCGTTCGGTGCGGTATATCAACGGTCGGGTGGACCCGCCGCGCTGCTCGCCAGCGCCGCGGTCAGCCTCCTGGCCGTGGCGGTCTGGGCTGGAGCAGCGCGTTCACTCAGGTGGGACGCGAACCAGGGGGGAGTTGAGAACAGGAATGCAGAGTGAATAGTGCAGACTGCATAGTGCATAGGGTACACTCGCCAGGGGGGCGGTCTGTCCGCAGCTCGGCTTATGATGCTTCTTCACTATGCAGTCTGCATTATTCACTCTGCATTCCTGTTCGGTAATCTCACTTCCCCGGATCTTCATTTCAGCAACAGCGGGTCGGCCCGCCCTCGTACCGGGCCCTGAGGTACTCCTCGAAGAACTGACGCTCGGTCGGCACGGCATGCCCGGGATGACAGGCGCGGAGGTGCAGCACGTACTGCTCGTAGTCGGGCATGCCGCAGACCCGGAGGAGAACCCGGCGAGCCTCGCCAATCCGGCGCCGAAGCGGGTCGAGGAGCGACGGCTTCGACTGTCTTCGACCGCCTGCAACCACCTTCGACCACCTTCGACTATTGAGCATAGGCCGACTCCACGAAGGCCGCTTCCCGGGTCTGGGCCGGCTTCCGGCCGCGGGCCACCGCGATCCACTCGCGCACCGACGCCAGCACCAGCACGACGGTGATCAGCATGAAGATCGCCGCCACCACCGCATCGAGCCGGTCGTTGAAGATCACCCGCGCGCCCTGACTCGCATCCATCGCGCCCGATGCCATCTGCTCGGCGATCAGCGCGGCATGCGACAGGAACCCCAGCCGCGGATCGGCAGCGAAGATCTTCTGCCACCCCGCGGTGAGCGTCACGGCCAGGAGCCACACCAGGGGCACGATCGTGATCCAGGCGTAGCGGCCCTTGCCGCTCTTGATCAGCATGGTGGTGCCGACGCAGAGCGCCACCGCGGCCAGCAGCTGGTTGC
>DASTEX010000507.1:0-4932 GCA_035709185.1 Gemmatimonadales bacterium | reverse complement strand
ATCGAGGTCCACCCGCAGTTCATCCGGATGATCGAGGTCGTCAGCCCGAACCGGGTGAGGATGCAGCTCGAGACAGGCCAGGTTCGCCATCCAGGCCAGCGCCGCCGCGTCGCGGGGTACGACTTCCTCGGCGGTCCGCCCCGAGGGGAACTTGAGGGACACGACCTCCACCCAGTCGGGGCGCGAAGTGGGCGCGCGCTTCTGGTAGAAGAACTCGCCGTCGATGCCGTCGGGATAACGCACCAGGACGTTGGGCCGGCCGCCGGCCCCGCGCAGCGCACCCTCGGCGACGGCGAGATAGTACTGTACCAGGTCGAGCTTGGTGTGACCGGGCTTGGGGAAGAGAACCTTCTGTGGATTGGAGATGCTGACTTCCCGTCCCTCGACCGTCAGGACTTCCGCCTTCTCAGCCGGTGATTTCCGTTCAGGCATTACGATTGCAGGGTGCAGATTGCAGAGTGCAGGGTGCGGAAGTAGTAACCAGTTCTACATCTGCCATCTACAATCCGCACGCTGCAGTCAGAGCAGTCATTTCATCGTGATCGAACTGAAGAAGCCGTGGACCTCGCCGTTCCTGAAGGCACCGTGATACCGATTTACGAACTCCACCGCCGACCCATCCGAAGTCAGGTGCAGGTTTCCCCGGGCAATCCAGCCGAAAGCATTGGTGCGGGTGTTGCTGACGAAGAGGTCGTTGTCCCGGGCCACGAAGTCCACCAGTCCGTGAGCCAGTGGTGTCAGAGTGGAAAATGCGGCACAGACGCCGCTCGAGTTGGCGATGGCCAGAAAGTCCTGGCGATCATACACCCAGGCATGCACCCGGTTGCCGATCATGAGCTGCTGAATGACCCCGTCGGGGTGGAAGACCAGCTGCAGGTCGGCGCCCTGGAGCGGCTGGCTGCCGCCACATTGTTTGACGTCCTCGGGCGGATCGGGCAGCCGGATAACGCTGGCAAGCCCGCTGGCGCCGTCGGTATTGAACAGGACGATGAAGGTATCGTCGTCCGACCGCAGCACGGCGGGGCCGGGATCTTCGGGCCCGTTCAGGAACGTGAACGAGGGATGCTCACCAACCGATGGGTCGGCCGGTGACCGCTCGCCGCATCCACCCGCCGCGACCAGCGTCGATAGCCCGGCCGCGCGCACCGCTGCCGCACTGAACCTCATGTATTGGTCCCGATAGGGTCGTCATATGCTACGGGCTGGATCGGCGTTAGGCTAGCAGGCGAATGTTACCATGCCCGGGGCAGATGACAGATAACAGCACTTGTCGATATTTCGGCACTCTGCACTCTGCACTCTGCATACTCTAGGGATGGGGCTGGGCGGTCAGACGACTGAGCCGGTTGCGGGCATCGCCCAGCTCCGCGGCTGCTCCGGAATCCGCCGCCTTCCAGATCTGAAGAAACTTCCGATAGTGCACCACCGCACTGTCGGGCTGGTTCAGCCGCTCGAACACTTCTCCCATCCGACGGTGGATCGGTCCGAGATAGAGGAATTCCTGGGGTGATCCCCGGAATCCGTATCGCAGCCAGGCCAGCGCGTCGGCGTCGCGCCCCAGCTCCGCCAGGGCCAGGGCGCGCAGGAGCCGGGCGTGTTCGAGGCTGAAGATCCGGAAGTGTACCGGCCGCGGCACCGCTACCAGGTCCAGGGGAATGGGTCCCCCGGTACTGCCTAACAGATCCATGGCCTGACCCGGCCGCCCGCGGGACCAGGCCAGGTCGGCTCGCAAGGTGGCGGCCAGTCCTCCGACCACACCGTCGGAACCGGAAGGACGCGCCAGCGCTTCCAGCTCCCGGGCGGCCCGTTCTACGCCGACCGAATCTCCCAGCCGGCTGTCCACCAGGCCGAGGAGGAAGAGCCGCAGGTGGGGTTGGAGCTGGCCGGCCAGCCCGGTTCCCTCGATGCGCATCGTCGGACCCCACCGGTCAATGTCCTCCCGCATAGCCCGGAAATCTGCCGGGGGCACTGGAAGCATCGGCGCCATGGCCGCCATCGCGCGGTAGACTCCGACCGGTACCGCTCCCTCCATGGTTTCCGCCAGCCGGAACGCCTCACGCGCGTCGTTCCACCGGCCCTGCGCCGCTGCCAGGCCGGCGATCAGGATCTGCGCATTGACGCGATTCGGCGCGCGTTCGCGCCAGGCCAGATCGAGACGCGCCAGACTATCCGCAGTCGGAAAATCTTCGAGATATGAAGCCGTGTAGCGGGCGGTGATCTGGAGCTGGCGGTTCTCCTGGCTGCGGGCCTCCTCCAGCAAGGTGCGGATCGAACTGCTGTCCGCCCGTGCCAGCGCCGGGATCAGACGGAAGCTGAGCGCGGGCCGGCCGCGATAGCGCGCCAGCATGGCGTCGATTCCCTTGTAGTCGTCCTCGCGCACGGCGAGGTCCCACATGGGTCATATGGGTCAGAGAAATCCCGGGTCGTAGGCGAGCACCCGGTCGAAGAGGTCGCGGGCTTCGGCCTGGGAACGACCCTGCAGCGGACTGTAGTTCACCAGCAAGTCGGCCAGCTGGAACTCGGCTTCCAGGTCGTCCGGGTAGTCCCGCACCAGTGAGCGGAACTCCTGCTCCGCTTCGATTACGTCCCCGCGACGATACCGGTCGTACGCCTGGAGCAGCCGGCGATCACGCTCGGCCAGGCGATTGGAGTGCCTCAGCGCGTCGGCGGTGGCCGCCCCGGCCATCTCCTGACGACCCTGCCATCCCGAAGCGACCGCCAGCCGATAGTGAGCCAGCGCAAAAGTGCTGTCCTCTCTGATCGCGCGCTGGAATCCCGCAATCGCCGAGTCGATCCGCTCGGGCCCGCTCCTGAGCAGCTGTTCGGCGGTGAGATATTCCTTGAGTCCGGTGATCGAGCGCGTGGTAAGCGCGGCGGTTTCGAAGAGCCGTCCGGCAGTCTGGCCGCCCCGTTCCACCAGCAGCTTGGCCGCGAGCTGGTCGACCAGCGGGAGGACCTCGGCGGTATCGCCTTCCACCACGATCTGCACGATTGCATCGCTCGGCCCGTCGGTCCGGACATCGTGGAGCCCGGCCTGGATCCGCAGCCGTCCCCTGATGGCATGCACGCTCCCCACCAGGTAGAGGCCGGCTCCGACCTGACGCGCCACCGCGCGGGATCGATCCCGGTCCGTGCGATCATCCGAGCCGAGGGCAGACAGCACCGTGCCGGGGTCCACGGTTCTCAGGTCGCCCGCGCCGTCGAGGTTCCGGGCCAGCAGGTCGACGATGCCCTCGCCCAGGTAGTTGAAGCCGGTGTCTCCCCGGACCGAGAACGGCAGCACGGCCAGCCGAGTCGCCCCGATCGGGGGCCCCGAGCCACCCCCCACGGCCTTCCAGAGTACCAGCAGCGCGGCCAGCAGAAGCCCGAGCCCTGCCGGAATAGCCCATCGCTTCCGCCCAACGACGGCAGCGGGGACCGCATAGGTCTCGGCCGTCACGGGCTCGATCGCCCGCAGGAATTCAGTGACCGATGGGAACCGGTCGGCCGGATTGCGGGCGAGGGCGCTCCGGAGGGCCTGGTCGACCGCCGGAGGTACCTGGTCGCGGGTCACCCGGATCGAAGGCGGCGGCTCCGCCAGCCGTTTGGCCACCATGGCCTGGGCGGTCGGCGCCTGATGAGGCGGCTCGCCGGCCAGCATCTCGTACAGTACGCAGCCCAGCGCGTATTGATCGGTGCGCCCGTCGAGGGGGTCGCCGGTGGCCTGCTCCGGACTCATGTAGGCCGGGGTTCCGACTACCACTCCGGTCGACGTGAGCCGGGCTCCTCCGGCCACGTCGATGGCGCGAGCGATACCGAAATCGGCCACCACCGCGTGACCCGCGGCCAGCAGAATGTTCTCGGGCTTGATATCGCGATGGACGATGCCTTGCTGATGGGCGTAGGCCAGCGCATCGCCGACCTCGCGGGCAATCCGGAGCGCGTCAGCGACCGGAAGCGACCCCTCCCGGTCCAGCCGGTGCCGAAGCGATTCGCCCTCGATGTAGGGCATGACGTAGCAGAGGCATCCGTTGGTCTCACCCGAGTCGTGGAGCGGGAGGATGTTCGGATGGCTCAGTTGGGCCGCGATGCGGATTTCCTGGAGAAAACGATCGATCCCGAGGGTCTGGGCCAGACCGGGATCCAGGATCTTGATCGCGACCATCCGGTCGTGCCGCAGATCGCGAGCCAGGTACACGGTGGCCATGCCACCGCGCCCCAGTTCGCGCTCGAGCCGATACCGCTCGGCGAGCGGTCCTGTCAGACAGGCAGGCGGATCCTGCAAACCTTCCCCCGGCTATCAGGGTGAGCTATGTACCAACATATCGGCAGGACTATCGTCGAGCGAGAGGGCACATGACCGACCGGTTTCTCCAGGCGGCGATCGAAGAGGCGGAAAAGGGGGAAAGTGAAGGCGGGATTCCCATCGGCTCCATCCTGGTGCACCAGGGACGGATTATCGGCCGAGGCCACAATCGACGGGTGCAGCGGGGGAGCGCCGTGCTCCATGCGGAGATGGATGCGCTGGAAAACGCCGGCCGCCAGCCGGCCAGGGTCTACCGGGAAGGCACCTTATATACGACCCTGTCGCCCTGCGCCATGTGCAGCGGGGCCATTATCCTGTACGGGATTCCTCATGTGGTTGTCGGTGAGAATCAGACCTTCATGGGTGAAGAAGAACTGCTGCGCTCGAGGGGCGTTCGGGTTGAGGTGGTTCAGGATGAACGCTGCATCCGGATGATGGAGGACTTCATCCATCACCACCCTGATCTGTGGAAGGAAGACATCGGGGAATGAGTGCAGATTGCAGAGTGCAAATTGCAGAGTGCAGAAGGGCTTCTACACCGACCCACCAGAGCGAGGCCGTGGAATCCGAACCATGATCGTAGCGGCGATCTGCCTTCTGCACTCTGCACTCTGCGCTCTGCACTCGGACTCTCTGCTGGTCCCGGG
>DASTEX010000506.1:0-3459 GCA_035709185.1 Gemmatimonadales bacterium | reverse complement strand
CGGCCGATCAGCCTGTGCAATTGCCAAACCAGATCCGGGGATTCAACTTCGAGCGAGCCAACGCGGCGGCATCTTCGATGACAACGAAAATCAGGTTGGCGCGGCCCGATGGCCTGCGCGGGCTCACTGCACTGAGCCTGCTCGGTCTCGCGGCGTGTTCCGGCACAGGGTCCCCGTCCCGTCCGGCGTCACCGCCGGGGCGGTTGATGACTCCGGCAGAATTCCAGGCCTTGCCCGCACGACCAGCGGACCTCCGGCTGGCCTACGGCGAGGATTCGAGCCAGTTCGGAGAGCTGCGGGTCCCGTCCGGGAACGGACCGCATCCGGTCGTGGCGCTGATTCACGGTGGCTGCTGGAAGGAACCCTATGCGAAGCTCCACGAATTGGGCCCCATCGGTGATGCCCTGAAAGACCAGGGGATCGCGACCTGGAACATCGAGTACCGTCGCCTGTACCAGCCGGGCAGCGGGTGGCCCGGGACCTATCAGGATGTCGGCCGCGCCATCGATCACCTTCGTTCGAAGGCCGATGAGCACCATCTGGACCTGGGTCGAGTCGTGATCGTCGGGCATTCGGCCGGAGGACATCTCGCCATGTGGGCCGCCGCCCGTCATCGCCTGAAGCCGGACAGCCCCCTCTTCGTCGAGGAGCCTCTGCGCGTGCGCGGGGTCGTAAATCTGGCCGGTACCATGGACATGACGGACAATATCGAACGGATGGAACGGGAGTGCGGCGATACCGTCGTAACGGCCATGTTGGGCGGTACCGTCAATGATGTGCCGGAGCGGTATGCCCAGGTCTCGGCGATTTCATTGCTCCCACTGGGTGTGCGCCAGGTCATCGTGTGGGCTGAACATGACGACTTCGTACCCCGTTCCCTGGCGGAGAATTATGCCCGGGCGGCGTCGCTGGCAGGTGATTCGGTTCGGGTCCTGATTGTTCCCGGGGCGGGGCACTTCGAACTCGCGAGCCCATTGTCGACGGCCTGGCCCATCGTCCAATCCGCTATTCAATCACTGATCCGGGGAGAGTTGCCCCAGTGATCGGGCGCTGAAATGGAGGAGCAATGGCCGACAAAGGGCAGCTCATCAGTGATGCGTTTCAACTGTTCCTCAAAGAGAGCCCGAAGCACGCGCAGGCCTGGATGAATGCGGTCCGGGGCCTGAGTGAAGCGAGTGCACTCGATGAGAAGACCCGGACGCTGTCCTACCTGGCGGTCCTGGCGGCCCTGCGCCTGGAAAGCGGGGTGCCGTTCCACGTGGTGCATGCGAAGGAACTCGGCGCGACCCGCGACGAGATCATCAGTGCGATCCTGGTGGGATTGCCGGCGGCGGGCCACCGGGTGACGCAGGTTTTGCCCGCAGCCCTGCGGGCGTACGACCAGCCCAGCCGTTCCTGAGCCTTCCCGGACCCGCTCATTGCGGAACCATCCACTCAGGCAACAAGTTGAGGGGATCAGGCCGGAATCGAATAGACCCGGGGGGAGCAAATGAACTTCGAGATTCTCAAGATGATCGTCCTCAATACCAGTGCCGCCATTTTGCCGGTACTGATCGGGGCCCTCATCCTGCTGGGCGCGGTTTCCCTGAGTCCGCTGGGACGCAACTGGATCGGCTATCTCCGGGAACGGCGGCGCGACAGCGAGGCCCTCGAGGCAATGCTGGCTGAGATCGGCGGACTGCGGACGGTTCTGACCGAGGTCATCGAGCGGCTGGACGCCACTGAGCGCCGCCTGGCGGCCGGCCCGTTGCCGCCGCCGATGGGCGAGCGGACCGGGCCCGACCGGATCGCCACGCCGGTGTGAGGATGGTGCATCCCCTTCTGGCCCTGTCGAGTGTGCTCCTGATCGGGGCGGTTCTGCAGGGCACTCCCATTCAGCGCATTGCGTGGTTCCAGGGGTGCTGGCGCATGTCCGCACCCGGCCGGGTCATCGAGGAAACCTGGACCGCACCGGCGGGCCGCAGCATGCTCGGTGTCAGCCGCACGGTGCGGGGGGACAGCCTGGTGGAATACGAGTTCGTCGTGCTGCGGGAAGACCGCGGCACCGTGACCTATCAGGCCCGCCCGTCGGGACAGGCCGGCGCTGTCTTCAAGGCAAGCCTGCTGACTGACTCCTCCGTCGTGTTCGAGAACCCGGCGCACGATTTCCCCCAACGGATTGGTTATCGCCGGGCTGGCCCTGACTCGCTGGTGGCCTGGATCGAAGGCACGATTCGAGGAAACCTGCGCCGGCGCGAGTTTCCCTATGCGCGGGTCGGGTGCCCGGGGTAACAACCCGACGAGCCATGAAGGATCGCAGGCATATTCTCCAGCGGAGGACTCAGTGAATCAGAAGACCGTGAAGCTCCTCAAAAGGTGGGCGAGCGCCGAGTCAAAGAATCCCAAGGAAGTGCGGGCCTGGTGGCGGCGCGAGCTCAACCAGTTCCAGCGCGCAGTCGAGCGGCGCCGGATCAGAACAGCGCTGGAGTAGCCCATCGAGTCTGCCAGGAGCCCGTCACGTGGGTGACAGCCTTCCGACTCGGCGCAGGGTCCTTCTCCTGATGGTCCTGCTCGGCGGGTCTTTCCCGCTCGAGGCCCAGGACGTCACGACGGTCATCGGCAAACCGCGGCCGGGCGCGCGCGGGTTCGGTGGGGCAGGGGCCGCACCGGTTTCTCCCACGACCGTCCTGCAGTTCGTGATGGAACCGCGCGACTCGGGCGGCTCGGAGCTGGCCTACGCGATTGCGATCCGGGGCGCGCCCGACTGGTATCGCCAGCGCACGGTGTGGGGGCCGGGTGACTCCCTCCCGGGTTTCGTGACCCACGACTGGCAGGTCGGCGGTCTGCGATACACCATCGCCTACAATGCGGCCCGGCTGCTGCTCCGCGCCTTCGGCACCGAGGTCGACCTCCGCCAGGGAAACCTGGTGTTCGTCGTGCTGGGGCCGGAAGGGACTGAGGGAAAGGTCGAGTCCACCCGGCTCGTCAGGTTCACCATGTTCGAGCCGGGCGGGTTCGGCCCGCACTTCGTTCAGGCGGTGGCTGAGCTGCGCCGGTTTGCCGGGCTGGAGGGACAGCCCTGAGTTCGGGTCGAAACCGGCGCATAAGGCGTTGTCTGGTTTGTTCCGAGCCAGGCGGGTACACTCCCAGGCAACGTCGAGCCCGCGAGCATCCATGCGTCCGGTCATCATCGGTGGTTTCGTTCTCCTGTCGCACGCCTGCGGTCAACCGGCCCCCGTTCCCAGCGCGGCCTGGGAGTGGTCGGTCGACAGCGTCCGCGCGGTCGTCAACGCGGTTCGCGCCGGAAGGAGCCTCAAGCCGGCGACCTGGCCCGACGGTGCCCGCGTGGCGGTTCTGCTTTCGTTCGACGTGGACAACGAGACCATTCCGCTGCGCGACGGCCAGCCGACGGTGGGAGGGCTGTCCCAGGGTCAGTACGGCGCCCGGGCCGGTCTGCGCCGGGTGCTGGAACTGGTCGAC
>DASTEX010000505.1:0-6037 GCA_035709185.1 Gemmatimonadales bacterium | reverse complement strand
TCGTCACCTCGACGACGGCGGACCAGGTGGTGCCGTCGTCAGACGGGATACCGTCCAGGTCGCCGACGTGCATCGTACCGTCTCCCGGGCCGGTCGCGCTGACCACGCTGATGGTAGACGCCTGATTGTTCGCTCCGTTGTCGTCGGTCAGGGTGTGACTGGCCGCCAGGGTGTGGTCGCCCAGGGAAGCGCCGGTGGTGTTCCAGCTGAAGGACAGATTGGTCACGGCGCCCGGGGCCAGGCTGGCGACGGTCTGCGTGCCGAGCGAAACGGCGTCGGTCGCGTCCTGGAGCGACACGTCGAACGGGGTGCTGATGGGTTCGGTTCCGACGTTCCGGACCGCCACCGTCACGCTCACCGTGGCGCCGGCGGCCACCTCGGCCGGGGCGCTCACGCTGTTGATCGCCGCGTCGGTGACGGGGGTGGGCGGCGGAGCATTCCCGCCGTCGATGGTGACGTTGAAATGCTGGAGCACCAGATCGATCCGGTTGGCGATGGTCTGGGTGGTGCTGCCGGCGAACAGCAGCGCCACCGGATTGCGGTTCAGGTCGTCGGTGACGATCAGCGAGCCCGAGTCGCCGCCGTCGCTGAACCCGCCCGGCTCGATGAGGAGCTGGTCGACGAAATTGGCCGATTTCAGGCAGAAGATGATCAGCACCTCGTAACAGATCGACACCGAGGCGTTGATGCCGGTGATGGTGCCTTCGGTCCGGAGGGTGGTACGGCCGAACTTCTGCACCGGGGTGTTGAGCAGCGCGGCGACGTTATCGAAGAGCCCATCGCTGTTGCCGTCGTTGAAGATGGTGGTGCCGGGCGGCCCGTAGCCGTCGTCGGTCGGGGTGCTGAAATCCACCTCGGCCGTCGTGGTCAGCGCAATGGCCGCGTCCATGGTGTTCCGGCCGTTGGTGGCGAAGTCGATGGCGCGGAAGGCGAACAGGGTCGCGACTTGGTCGGCTGCGGTTCCGCCATCGAAGGGACCGGGCTGGAGAATCGGGTCGCCCACGGTGGCGCCGATGCTGTTGGCCAGCACGTGATTGTTGCTCAGGATGAAGACCTGCCCCGACCCGTTCCGCACCCGGGCGCCGATGGTGCCCGCCGTGATATCGGGATGCCCCACGGAGTATCCCAGCGGGGCCGGCCGGGCCTTCGTGGTGGGATTGCTGAAGGCCACCAGCATGCCGGTGACGGTGCGGGTCACCGGGATGCCGTCCACGGCGTCGGGGAGGCCCGGGATGTCGGGCCGGGTGAGCAGCACCCGAACCACCGCCTGGCCGGCCGGGTTGAGACCCACCGCCGTGCCCACGACGCCGGGGATCCGCATGAGCGCCGGGGTATGGCGCTCCTGGGCGGCAATGGCTGCCGCGATGTCGGGCGGGCCGGTACGGGCGGCCTGCTGGCTGGGTGTGGGTGAGAACGGACCATCATCTGGGTCGGAGCAGCCTGACCACAACGTCGTACCTGCGACCAGCACGGCGAGGACCACGCTGCCCCGCAGACTCCGAAGCACTCGCATGAAAGCTCCAGGGAGGGGGCACTTCGATTATGCGGTCCGTTAGGCCGACCGGCAAGATGCTGGCGGCGAATCGGGCAATGTCCAGAATGTTGTTAGGAAAGGTTTCTGGTCATGGCACGGACGCAGCACCTCTGCCGTTAGCCGTTAGCCGTTAGCCGTCCGCCCGCCCCACCCACATTGCGCATCCGCCCGCTAGCTGTAGATTGTCTACCTATCGATAGGTAGAGGCTCTGCATATGGCGGAGGGACGGTCCCGTTCGGAGCTGCTCCAGGGCACGCTCGACATGCTCATCCTGCGGACCTTGAGCCTGGGCACGCTCCACGGATATGCCATCGCCCAGCACATCGAGCGCGAGTCGGGCGACGTCTTCCGGGTGGAGCAGGGGTCGCTCTATCCCGCCCTGGAACGGCTCCAGCGGGCCGGGTGGGTCACCTCCAAATGGGGCCGCTCGCCCACCGGCCGCCGGGCCCGTTACTACACCATCACCGCCGCCGGGCGGAAGCAGCTGGGAGAGGAGATTTCCCAGTTCAAGCTCCTGTCCCTGGCCATCGCGCGGGTGCTCGGCCGCCCCGGAGAGAGCTGATGTCCTGGTTCCACGGCCTCCGGTACCGGCTCCGCACGGTGCTCCGGCCCGGCGACCACGCCCGCGAGCTGGACGAGGAGTTCCGCTTCCACCTGGATCTCGACGCCACGCAGCAGGGGGATACCGATCGAGCAGCCCGCCGCTTCGGAAACCGCACCGGGTATCAGGAGGAGGTCCGCTACACCACTTGGTTTCGCTATATCGATCCTCTGACCCAGGATTTTCGGGCCGGGTGGCGCTCGCTTCGCCGCAACCCCGGCCTCGCTGCCGGGGTCGTCGCCACGCTCGGCCTCGGCATCGGGGTCAATGCCGCCGTTTTCAGCCTGCTCGACCGGCTCTATCTCCGTCCTCCGTCGGGGATCGAAGACCCCGGCTCGCTCCGGCGGATCTGGATCCACCACTTCAACTCCGGCGACGGCGTCCCGTTCACCAGCCAGGGTCTTAGTTACCCGGCGTTCAAGGCCGTTGCCGATGCCAGCGGTGACAGTGCCGGCCTGGCGGCGTACTCCACCGACAACGCGGTGCGAATGGGCAGAAGGCCGGTCGATCCCCGCCTGCGCGTGGTCTACGCCTCGGCCAACTACTTCGATGTTCTGGGTGTGCGGCCGGCTCGGGGCCGGCTCTATACCGCCCAGGAAGACCGGTTCGGGAACGCGGTGCCGGTGGCCGTGATCAGTCACGCCTTCTGGAACCATCGGCTGGGAGGAGCGGACAGCGCGTTAGGCAGCAGCATCCCGCTGGGCACGGACTCCTATACCATCATCGGTGTGCTGCCGCCTGATTTCACGGGGCTGGATCTCCAGGCCGCGGACGTGTGGGTTCCCCTCGCCTCACTGCCTCCCCGGCCCTGGCTTCGGGGGCCGTGGTGGGAGTCGGACAACATGTGGGGCTTCCGGGCCATCCAGCGCCAGCCGGCCGGCGGATCGATCGCCGGGTTCGAAGAAAGAGCTACCCATCTGATTCGGGCGCTGAATGCGCGGATGAATCCCGACCGACCCGATACCCTGATGCAGGTCTACACCGGATCCATCATCGAAGCCCAGGGCCCGGGGAAACCGGGCAAGCAGCTGATCATCTCCACCCGGCTCGCCGGCGTGGCGCTGATCATCCTCGTCATCGCCTGTGCCAACGTGGCCAACCTCCTGTTGGCGCGCGCGGTCAGCCGGCGGCGCGAGGTGGCAATCCGGCTTGCCGTGGGCATCTCCCGCTGGCGGCTGGTCCGGCTGCTGACGGCGGAAACTCTGCTTCTCGCCGGCCTGGCGGCGCTGGGCGCGCTGCTCATGGCCGAATGGGGAGGCGGAGTGCTCCGGAGCCTGCTCCTGCCCGACATCGAATGGACCGATCCGGTGCTCGATGGGCGGGTGGTGGTCTTCGCCGGTCTGGCTGCATTGGCTTCCGGTCTGGTCGCGGGGCTTCTCCCCGCGTTCCAGGCCAGCCGGACCGAGCTCACTGATGCACTGAAGGCTGGATCCCGGCATGCCGGGCTCCGACGTTCGCGCCTGCGGAACGGGTTGGCCGTGGTCCAGGCCGCTCTGTCCGTGATTCTCCTGGCCGGAGCGGCGCTGTTCGTTCGGAGCCTGCAGAACGTCCAGCGGCTGGACCTCGGCTTCGACGCCGACCGGCTGCTCTTCGGCCGGGTGGAGTTCGCCGAGGGTGAAGCGCCGGCGGCGTCCGTGTCCCAGGCGGCCCTGCGTCAGGTGATCGAGCGGCTCGGGGCTCGCCCGGAAGTGGAAGCCATTGCCCGCACCGCCATCGAGCCGATGCTTGGATGGGCCGGTCTCAGCTTCTTCACCAGCACCGACTCCTCTGAGTCGTTCCGGGGACCGGCTTTCCCGATCATGAGCGAGGTCTCACCCGAATACTTCCGGACCGTCGGCCTCCGGCTACTGTCCGGGCATACCTTCACGTCCGGAAGCCCACCGGAGCAGTCCGAGGTGGTCGTCAACCAGAGGATGGCGGATCTGCTGTGGCCCGGTCTCAATCCGCTGGGTCGTTGCATCCGCTTCCGGAAGCGGGACAGCCCGTGTTCCATCGTGGTGGGCGTGGTCGAGAACTCGCGGCGCGGCTACGTCATCGAGCCCGAACCGTTTCCCCAGTACTACCTGCCGTTAGGTACTATTGCGGAGGAGGCCGGAGGCGGAGCCATCATCGTACGGACCAGCGCCGAGCGTCGGGAGGCCGCGTACAACGCCCTCATGACCGAGCTGAAGGAGGCCTTTCCGGCAGGATATCCGCAGGTCACCTCGATGACCGAGAATCTCGAGCCGGAATACCGGCCGTGGCGGCTTGGCGCCACCCTCTTTACGGCCTTCGGACTGCTGGCGCTGGTGGTGGCACTGGTCGGGTTCTACAGCAACATCTCGTACGGGGTGAGTCAGCGAACCCAGGAGTTCGGGGTGCGGATGGCCCTCGGAGCACGGGTGGTCCAGGTAATCCGACAGGTCATGGGGGAAGGGCTCCGAATCGTTGCGTTCGGTGCCGTGGTGGGCGTGGGGCTCACGCTCGCCGGTGGGCGGCTGCTCCGGGCGATGCTCTATGGGGTCGAGCCGAACAATCCTCGTGTGCTGGTCCTGGTTTGCGGCGGGTTGCTGGCGGTGGCGGCGCTTGCCGCGCTGATTCCCGCCATCCGCGCCACTCGGGTTGATCCGGTCCAGGCGCTCAACACCGAGTGACCGGTTAAGACTTCGGTGGCCGCGGAAGCAACGCGGCCTTCTCGACGCCACCTTCGGTCCTGAGGCTGTCGAGCATAGCCGAGACGCGGCTCCAGTCGACACCGCGATCCTGGACCTGGAGGAGATAGGTTCCCCGCGGGCCTGCCGTCTCGTCGCCTCCCACCACCGTGCCGTAATGCGCCAGGATTCGCCGGACGCTCGGCGCGCTGGTGGTATCGTCGAACGCCACGGTCACCAGGGTCCGGTAGAAGACCTCCTGCGAGTTGGGCGGCGAGATTACGATGGTGCTGTCGGGCACGATGCTCATGCCTTGGGGGACCTCGGGATAGCGATCGTCGTCGCCCTCAGCCTGGGTGGGCTGGGTAGCGGGGCCCGCCGGCACCCCTCGCGGCGGCCGACAGCTTCCCAGCGCACCGCCTGCCACCAACGCCAAGAGCAGGGCCAGGCCCGGCAGCTTCGAAATTGGAATCGACATGGGAACCTCTTCGAGACGGTCAGACGGTCGGTGCCAGCGAACGCGGGACCGGGAGTCCGCCGGCTTCCGGTCAAACCAACCGTCCGACCGTCCTATGATATGATGCCGAGGATTGTCGATCGCTGCACATCACATCATTTCACATGGAAGCTCAGTGGCTGCTGCACCAGCTGGCGCACCGGCCGTCCCCGGATGCGGGCCGGCTGGAATCGGGACTTGAGGATTGCTTCCTCTGCCGCAGCTTCGAATGCCGGGTGCGTGCTGCTCAGCACTCGCCAGCTGTCAGGCTCCACTGTCCCCACCGTATCGACCACGAAAAGCACGACGACCCGTCCGCTCACTCCCATCTGTTGCAGTGCCGGCGGATATCGCGGGGCCGGCTGGTAGACTGGTACGACCGGCTCATCGACCTGCTCGAGCAGAAAGGCGCCAGGGGCCGCGCTCGAGGGTTCATCACCGGGCCGTCCGCCAGGTTGCTCCGCGCCCGGTCCCGCTTTGCTCCAGGTGCCTGGATCAAACGGTTCCTCGTCCAGGTCGGCCGGATCGATGGAGGTGGGGATGTCGAGCACTGTGGGGAGCGGCACGACTCGGGATATTGGCGCCTCGGCGATGGTCGCCTCCGACGGATCGGGATCGGAAGCAGCCGGTTCCCGGGGAGGGTCCGGAGGGACGTAGATCGTGCCAATCTCGATCGGTGGGACTGCTGGACCGGTGTGGGCCCGGGCAGTAACCTGCACCGCGAGGGCCACCACCATGAGATGCAGTCCGGCGGATACGATGGCCTGCGTCACCG
>DASTEX010000504.1:0-7513 GCA_035709185.1 Gemmatimonadales bacterium | reverse complement strand
ATGGACTCGATCTTCATCGCCTTCGATCGCACCGCCAGCCCCGGGTGTGCAGCCGGAGCGCTCCAGAACGGCCGGTTTCTGCACGCGCGCGGCTACGGCATGGCCGACCTGGAACGGGGCACGGTGATCACCGGCGGGACGGTCTTCTACACCGGTTCGGTGTCGAAGCAGTTCACCGCCATGAGCGTGGCCCTGCTGGCCCGGGACGGCCGGCTCTCGCTGGACGACCCGGCCCGGAAATACCTCCCGGAAATCGGGGAGATGGGCAGTGGGATCACGCTGCGGCACATGGTGCATCACACCAGCGGCCTGCGTGAGAAGTGGGAGCTCCTGTCCCTCGCCGGCCACCGGGACGGTGACCTGGTCACGCAGCAGGACGTGCTCGATCTGGTGCAGAGCCAGCGGGCACTCAATTTCCCGCCCGGAGATGATCACCTCTACAACAACACCGCCTACGATCTCCTGGCCACCGTAGTAGCGCGGGTAAGCGGCAAGTCCATCCGTGAGTTCGCCGCCGAGCGGATTTTCGGTCCCCTCGGCATGGATCGCAGCCGGTACGTGGACGACCGGGCGGGGCTGATTCCGGGACGGGCCTCGGGGTATTCCATCAGCGGCGGCCGCATCTCCCTGCTCAATCCCAACGTGGAGACCGTGGGCAGCGGAAGCGTCTACTCCACCCTGGAGGACCTCGCCCGGTGGGACGAAAGCTTCTATACCGGGGCGTTAGGCGGCGACTCGCTTCTTCGCCTGGTCCAGACCCCGGGAAGGCTGAATGACGGCACCCCACTCACCTACGCCTTCGGATTGATGGTGGATGAGTGGCGGGGACTGCGCCGGGTGCAGCACGGCGGAGCCCTGGCCGGCTTTCGCACCCAGATCACCCGGTTCCCCGACCAGCATTTCTCGGCCATCGTGCTCTGCAACTTCGCCCAGGCCAATCCGGCCGCCTATGCCGACCGGATCGCGGAAGTCTGGCTGGGCGATCGCCTGGCGGCGGAAAAGACTCCGGCCGCAACAGCGGAGTCCCCGGCCTTCGACAGCACCCTGGCGGCCCGGGCCGCGGGCATCTATCGCTCTACTCGTACCGGCAGCGTGGTCCGGCTGGACCGGGACGCCGAAGGGCTGGCGTACGTGAGCGGTCCGGTCCGCGCCCGCCTCACGGCCGGCGGGGCCAACCGGGCGATGCTGCGCGCAGTCGCTGGCGGTACAACACTTCAGAGTGAGCTGATTTTCGAGGCCGGGTCCAACGGGGCCGTCAACCAATTCCGGCGCACCACCGAGTCGCTGAGTCCTCGGCCAGAGATCTTTCAGCGGGTTTCCCCGGCAGTGACCACCCCATCTGCGATGAAGGACCTGGCAGGGGCCTACCGCAACGCCGAGCTCGATGTCACCTGGACCGTGGCGGTGCAGGACTCGGGACTGGTCGTGACCATGGCCCGCGGCCGGACCGCCCGCCTGACCCCGGTCTATCGTGACGGGTTCACGCTGGAGGGATCGAATCTGCGGTTCGAGCGGGACCGACGCGGCCGGGTCAGCGCGCTGCTCCTGACGCCGGGACGGAGCCGGTTCATTCGCTTCGACCGGGTCCGGTAGGAGTCGCGACTCGAGAGACTGTCCCCTGGTGGGCGGTTCGCCCGCGAACCGACCTCCACCTTAACCGGCCTCGCTGTCGTCCCGGCCATTGCCCGGATAGTATTGGAGACCCTGGATCGAGCCGGTTATGAACGTCCACTCCCGTCGTGCCTTCATCGGGGCCCTGACCGCGGCCGGGACGGCGGCCATGCTACCCTGGCGGCAGCAGCGGGCGCCGGTCTTTCTCATTTCGCTGGCCGAATGGTCGCTCCACCGGGAGCTCCACGCCAAGCAGCTGGACCACCTCGACTTCGCCCGCGTGGCCCGGGAAGACTTTGGTCTCGAGGCGGTGGAGTACGTCAACAGCTTCTTCAAGGACCGGCCGAAGGACCCCGCGTATCTGGCCGAGATGAACCGTCGGGCCGCCGACCAGGGAGTGTACCAGCACCTGATCATGTGCGACGGCGAGGGGAACCTGGGCGATCCCGATCCCGTAAAGCGGATGCTGGCGGTGGAGAACCACCGCAAATGGGTGGAAGCGGCCCGGGTGCTCGGCTGCGCGTCCATCCGGGTCAATGCGGCCAGCGCCGGGACTTTCGAGGAGCAGCAGCGGCTGGCGGCCGACGGGCTGCGCCGGCTGTGCGAGCTGGCGGATCCCTCCGACATCAACGTCATCGTGGAGAACCACGGCGGCCTCTCGTCGCACGGGGACTGGCTCGCCGGAGTGATGCGACTGGTGGACCATCCGCGCTGCGGGACGCTGCCGGACTTCGGGAACTTCTACGAGTACGACCGCTACCAGGGAGTAGCGGACCTGATGCCCTTCGCCAGGGCCGTGAGCGCCAAGTCGCACGACTTCGACGCCGAAGGCAACGAAACCACCAAGGACTTCCGGCGGCTCATGCGAACCGTGCTCGAAGCGGGGTACCGCGGATGGGTCGGCATCGAGTACGAGGGCGATCGCCTGCCGGAGCGGGAAGGGATCAGGCTCACCAAGGAATTGCTGGAGCGGATTCGCACGGAGATGTCTTCATGACCACGCGGCGCGATTTCCTCAGGACCACCTCCGGCCTCGCGGCCGCCTCGCTTCTTCCGGTGGAGGAGATCCTGGCCGACGCCACCCCGGTGCCGGAGGCGGCCCCCCGCGCGCCGCTCCATCCGGCGGAGCCGGTCCGGATCGGCCTCATCGGCACCGGCGGCATGGGCACCGGCCATCTTGAATCGATCGTCAAGGCGGCCAAGGAAGGCCGCTCCGACGTGGCGGTGGTGGCGCTGGCCGACGTCTGCCAGCCGCGGCTGCAGGCGGCCCGGGAGAAAGCCGAGGCGATCCAGGGTGAAGGCACCATCGAGCTCTACCCCAGCTATCGCGAGCTGCTGGCGCGGAAGGACCTTCAGGGTGTTCTGATCGCGTCCCCTGAGCACTGGCATCGCCAGATGGCCGAGGACGCCATCCTGGCCGGCAAGGATGTCTACGTCGAAAAGCCGATGACGCTGAACCTGAAGGACGCGTTGCGGCTCAAGAAGGTGGCCGACGCCAATCCCGGGCAGATCGTCAACGTCGGCACCCAGTACGTCATGAGCCCCAGCTACGGGGCGGCCCGGGAGCTGATCTCCCAGGGCGTCATCGGCAAGCCGGTCTGGAGTCAGACGAGCTACTGCCGCAACTCGAAGGACGGCGAGTGGCTCTATTACGAGATCGACCCCGCCTGGCAGCCGGGGGTGAATCTCGACTGGGAAGAGTGGTGCCGGCCGTTAGGCAGGGCCCCCTGGGACCCGGAAGTCTATGCCCGCTGGCGCCGCTACCGCCGCTGGTCCACCGGGATCATCGGCGACCTGCTGGTGCACCGCATGACGCCGCTCATCTGGGCCATGAATCTCGGCTGGCCCACCCGGGTCACCGCGGCGGGCGGTCATTACATCGACAAGAAGATGGAGAACCACGACCAGGTGAACCTCACCATCGAGTTCGAGGACGAGCACACCATGATCGTGGCCGGCTCCACCGCCAATGAGCTGGGCCTCGAGACCGTTATCCGGGGGCACAAGGGCAACCTGTACGTCGGAGGACGGAACGCCATCCTGCGGCCCGAGCGGCTCTTCGCCGACGAGGTGGAGGAACGGACCATCGTGGGCGAAGATCACGGTGACGACCAGGACTTCCTGCGGCTCAAGTGGATCGAATGCATCCGGACCCGCGAGCCGGCGCCGAGCCCGGTAGAGCTGGGGACCAAGGTCATGGTGATTGTGGACCTGGCCGCCCGATCAATGTGGGAAGGCAAGGCCTTCGGCTACGACTGGCGCAAGCAGAAGGTGAAGAAGCTCTGACCCCGCCTTCCGCGCTGCGGCTGGCGCTCGAAGCCATGGGAACCCGCTTCGAGCTGATCCTGCCGGAGCAGGAGCGCAGTAGGGACCTGAAGGCGATCGGCGAGGCGGCGCTGGCAGAGATCGAGGACTGCCACCGCCGCCTCTCCCGTTTCGATCCGGCCAGCCTGGTGTCGTATATAGTGCGCTCCGGCGCGGAGTATCCGGTTCCGCTGGACGAGGACACTTACCGGTTGTTCCAGGATGCGCTGGCGGTATGGCGGCTGTCGGAGGGGGCATTCGACTTGACCCTGCCTTCCAGCGCCATGGATGCGCTGGTCCTCGATCCGGAGACCCGCTCGATCCGGCTGACTCGACCCGGCGTGGCGCTCGACCTGGGCGGGATCGCGAAGGGTCACGCGCTCGACCTGGCGGGCCGGGAGCTCCGGATCCACCGGGTCGAATCGGCCTTTCTCCACGGAGGCACCAGCAGCGCGCTCGCCATCGGCCGGCCGCCGGATGCCGAGTGGTGGCGGGTGGGCCTCGCCGGAGGCGGAGAGGTGAAGTTGCGCGATTCGGCGCTGTCGGTCTCCGCCGTCTGGGAAGGCAATCCGCATCCCACCGTCGATCCGCGATCGGGGCAGCCGCTCGAGGGGGCCCGGCGTGCAGTAGTCACCGGGCCCACCGCCCGCCTGGCCGATGCCTGGTCCACCGCTGCCCTGGTAACCGGAGACCGGCCGGCGAAGGCTCCGGCGGAGTGGAACATCACAGTCAGGGAGATCTGAATAATGGAAGGAACGAACACGAATGTGGAGTGCAGAGTGCAGAGTGCAGAGTGCAGAAGTGTTCTCCAGTCGCACTTTGTCGCTCCGGCGCTACTTCTACACTCTACACTCTACACTCTGCACTCTGCATTCGCATGACTCAAATCCTCGTTGGCAAGGGCGAACGACCGGTCCACCTCCTGGCCCGCTACGGCAACCGGCACGGCCTGGTGGCCGGCGCAACCGGAACCGGAAAGACCGTCACGCTCATGGTGCTGGCCGAGGGGTTCTCGCGCCTCGGCGTTCCGGTGTTTCTCCCGGACGTAAAGGGGGACGTCGCCGGCCTGGCCTTCCCCGGTACGCCCAGGCCCGCGATCGATGAGCGGGTCCGGCAGATCGGCGTCGAGGGATACACCCAGGAAGGCAGCCCGGTCGTGTTCTGGGACCTGGCGGGGCAGACCGGCCATCCGGTGCGCACCACGATCAGCGAGATGGGTCCGGCGCTGCTGAGCCGGATCCTGGAGCTGTCCGACGCCCAGTCCGGCGTGCTCGAAGTGGTCTTCCGGCTGGCCGACGACGAGGGGCTGCTGCTGCTCGACCTGGACGATCTGCGCGCGCTGCTCGGCTTCGTGACCGAGCACCGCAAGGAAGTGTCGGCCCAATACGGACTGGTGAGCCC
This sequence comes from Gemmatimonadales bacterium, assembly GCA_035709185.1. GTDB lineage: Bacteria > Gemmatimonadota > Gemmatimonadetes > Gemmatimonadales > GWC2-71-9 > SZUA-320. Next base: position 2,197 of record DASTEX010000504.1, on the reverse strand, counting down.
CCAGTCGGTAGCGGCCATCCAGCGGAGTCTGCTGGCGCTCGAGCGGGAGGGCGGCGCCGGGTTCTTCGGCGAACCGGCCCTGGAGCTGAGCGACCTGATGCGGACCGACCTCAACGGACGGGGCGTCATCAGCATCCTCACGGCGAACCAGCTGATCCTCAAGCCCCGGCTCTACTCGAGCTTCATGCTCTGGCTGCTCTCGGAGCTCTTCGAAGCCCTGCCCGAAGTGGGTGATGTAGATCGTCCCCGGCTGGTGTTTGTCTTCGACGAGGCCCACTTGCTGTTCGACGACGCGCCTGACGTACTGCGGGAGCGGGTGGAGCAGGTGGTCCGCATCATCCGGTCGAAAGGCGTGGGGGTGTATTTCTGCTCCCAGTACCCCGACGATGTGCCAGGAGAGATCCTGGGCCAGCTGGGCAACCGGGTGCAGCACGCGCTGCGGGCGTATACCCCCCGGGATCAGAAGGCGGTTCGCGCGGCCGCGGAAACCTTCGTGCCCAATCCGGGACTGAACGTGGCGGAGGCGATCGGGCAGCTCGGCGTGGGTGAGGCGCTGGTGTCCACCCTGCAGGAGAACGCGGTGCCCTCCCCGGTTGAACGGGCCCTGATCGCTCCGCCCCGCTGCCGCATGGGCGCGATCACCGACGAGGAGCGCCGGCAGGTGATGGCGCGGAGCCCCGTGAGCCTCAAGTACGACACGCCGCTCAACCGCGATTCGGCCCACGAGATGCTGGCGCGGCGGGCCGCCGAGATGGCCGCGGCCCAACCTCGCACCCCGCCGGCAGGAGCCGCGGAGAAAGCCCCGGCCGGCGGAAAGCTGGGCGAGATGCTGTGGGGCACCCGTCGCCGGCAGGGCATGGTCGAAAGCATGGCGAAGCAGGCGGCCCGTACCATGGGCAGCCAGCTCACCAGCCGGATTCTGCGGGGAGTGCTGGGGGGGATACTGGGAGGGAAGCGTCGTTAGGTATTCGCATGCCCCATAACCTCAACCTCATAACGACACTGGCGGCGGCCTTCGGGCTGGCGCTGGTACTGGGCTTCCTGGCCACGCGGCTCAAGCTCACGCCGCTGGTGGGGTACCTGCTCGCGGGCATTCTGATCGGTCCGGCCACGCCCGGATTCGTCGCGGACCTCGATCTTTCCCGGCAGCTCGCCGAAATCGGCGTCATCCTGCTGATGTTCGGCGTGGGGCTCCACTTCTCGCTGGAAGACCTGCTCTCCGTTCGCCGGATTGCCCTGCCCGGCGCCGTCGCGCAGATCGCCGTGGCGACGATGCTCGGCTGGGCCGCGGCCAGGCTCTGGGGCTGGAGCTTCGGCGCCGGACTGGTCTTCGGCCTGGCCCTGTCGGTCGCCAGCACGGTGGTGCTGCTCCGGGCGCTGGAGGACCGGGGACTGCTCGACTCGATGAACGGGCACATCGCCGTGGGATGGCTGATCGTGGAAGACATCGCCACCGTCGTGGTGCTGGTGCTGCTTCCCCCGCTGGCCGCCGGGCTGGGAGGCGTGACCCCGGCGGAGGGAGCCGTTCGCAGTGTTCCGGTGCAGTTGGCCCTGACGCTGGGACAGGTGGCCGTGTACGCCGTCCTCATGCTGGTGGTGGGGCGCCGGCTGTTCCCGTGGCTGCTGCTGCAGATTGCCCGGACCGGCTCGCGCGAGCTGTTTACCCTCTTCGTGATCGCCGTGGCGATGGGGATCGCCTACGGATCGACCCGGCTCTTCGGCGTCTCCCTGGCGCTGGGCGCCTTCTTCGCCGGGATGGTGCTGCGGGGCTCTTCGCTGAGCTTCCGGGCCGCGGAAGAATCGCTCCCGTTCCGCGACGCTTTCGCGGTGCTGTTCTTCGTGTCGGTGGGCATGCTGTTCGATCCCGCGGCGCTGCTCCGGGACCCGCTCCGGCTGCTGATGGTGCTCGCCATCATCATGATCGGCAAATCGCTCGCCGCGTTCGCCATCGTGCTGGCCTTCCGCTACCCCCTCAACACCGCACTCACGGTGTCGGCCAGCCTGGCCCAGATCGGCGAGTTCTCGTTCATCCTGGGCAGTCTGGGCGTGTCGCTCCGGCTGCTGCCGCCCGAGGCCCAGAGTCTCATCATCGCGGGATCGCTGGTCTCGATCGCGCTCAACCCGCTGGTCTTCCACGCCATCGAACCAATCCAGAACTGGATCCGCAAGCGTTCGCAACTGGCGCGGAAACTGGAGC
>DASTEX010000503.1:0-2011 GCA_035709185.1 Gemmatimonadales bacterium | reverse complement strand
TGCTGGCCCTGGGCCGGACCGATGAGGCGTTCGAGGTAGCCGACGCTGTCCGGGGGGCCTGGGGCCGGCAGCTCGCGTCGACAGCACAGGGTCGCAGCGGCTTGATGCCGGCCCGGGAAGAGCTGCTGCGCCGGATCGGCTCACTCGAGGACGAGATAAGGAGCCGGGAGGAGGAGGAGCAGGACATCGGCGAGCTGCAGGAGCGATTGACCCGGGCCGAAAGAGAATACGAAATCACCACGCTCAATGCGGGAGATGAAGGGCAGAGGTCCATCAGGCCCGAGGTTCCCGCCCGCCGAATTCGCGAGGGGCTGGGGCCGGAAGAACTGATGCTGTCCTATCTCGTGACTCCGGAGCAGCTGTTCGTCTTTTCTCTGACGCGGGAGCAATTGCGGGCCCGGATGGTGCCGGTGTCGGCCACCGAGATCGAGGCCCGAGTGCGGCTCGCCCGGCAGTTGCTGGCCGATCCGGCTACGGTGCCGGAAGAAGCCGATGCCGTGCTGGGGATTCTGGGCCAGTGGCTGCTCGATTCCGTGATGGCCGGGCCGGACCGGACCAGGCGTCTGATCCTGGTGCCGCATGGCGTGCTGGCCTACCTCCCGTTTGGCGCCCTGAAAACCGGAGGGAGCTATCTGATCGAGCGATACTCCCTGGTTCACCTGCCCGCCGCGTCCTTTGCCGGGTCCCATCCGTCCTCCGACACCCGGACCATGGAAGTGACCGCGATGGCCCCGCTGCCCGATGTGCTGCCCGGCAGCGCGCTGGAAGTGCGCGCGGTGGGACGGGCCTACCGGGGGGCGCGGATCCTGGTGGGGCGCCGCGCGCGCGAACGGGAGTTGCGTGCGGTCCTTCAATCCGGCGCGGTGGCTCATGTCGCGAGCCACGGACGGCTCAATCGGATGAATCCGCTCTTCAGTCGGATCGAGCTGGTTCCCGGTCGGAGCTCACCGCCGGAGGATGACGGCCGGCTCGAGGTCCACGAAGTGCTCGGGCTCGAGATCCGGAGCCCGCTCGTGTTCCTCTCCGGCTGCGAAACCGGGCTCGGTCCCGGGTCATCGCGCCGCTACTCCCCCGGGGAAGACTATGCCACGCTGGCCGCCGCGTTTCTCACCGCGGGGGCCCGGCAGGTCGTCGCCACCCTGTGGGCCATACCGGATACGGGAGCCGCCGTGTTCGCGGCCCGATTCTACGCTGAGCTGGGCCGGACGGGACCGGCGGAAGCCCTGGCTGCTGCCCAACGGGCGCTGCTGGCCGGGGGGAGGTTCCGCCACCCGTACTACTGGGCGGGCTACCGCCTGGCCGGCTCGGAAGCAATTGCAAGGTCCCCAGCCGTTCTATAGGGGATGCGGCAACTCACGTTTGCTGGAGGACCTTATGAAGCGTTCGCCTCTGCCCCGTCTTCCCGGTGCTGCCGTCATGGCACTGGTGCTGTTCCTGGCTTCCTGTCGCGAGGGTGGCGAGCCGACGGCTCCCTCGGTCCAGGCCAGGGGCGGGAACGGACTCACGGTCAGCAGTGTGGTGCCTGACAATTCGAAGCGGGGGGTGACCCTCGACATCACGGTCAACGGCTCGGGGTTCGACCAGGGCTCGTCGGTCCGGCTGGAACGGGGGGGCGTGCCCGCGGGCGGAATCACCACCAATGCCACGACGTTCGTGAGCCCGAAGAAGCTGACGGCGAACATCACCATCGCAGCCACCGCCGATACCGGGAAATACGACGTGGCGGTGACCACGTCCGGCGGCCGTAAAGGCGTCGGCATCGAGCTGTTCCTGGTCGAGTATGAGCTGGCCGAGCTGGGGATCATCGGGGGAACCTGGAGCCGGGCCCATGCAATCAACGATCTGGGTGAAGTGGTGGGAGCCAGTTGCACGTCCGACTGTCTGGCGACGGCGTTCTACTGGACCGAAGCCTCCGGCCAGGTCGCCTTGCCGGGTCTGCCGGGATACAGCCGCAGTGGCGCGTACGCCATTACCAACGGTCGCCAGGTGTTTGGAGACGTGTCGTGCCGGG
>DASTEX010000502.1:0-2076 GCA_035709185.1 Gemmatimonadales bacterium | reverse complement strand
GCGGTGACGTCCATGTTCCTTCACGGGGGCTGGTTACACCTGATCGGGAACATGTGGTTTCTCTGGGTCTTCGGCAACAACGTCGAGGACTCCATGGGCCACATCCGTTACGTCCTCTTCTACCTGCTCTGCGGCCTGGCTGCCGCGACGGCCCAGATCCTCACCAACCCGGCCAGTACCATCCCCATGGTGGGGGCCTCGGGCGCCATCAGCGGCATCATGGGCGCCTATATCGTGCTCTATCCCCGGGTCCGAGTCCATATGCTGGTGTTCCTGGGGTTCTTCATCACGACCATAGCGGTGCCCGCATGGGTCATGCTGGGGTACTGGTTCCTGCTCCAGCTGCTGGGAGGGCTGCCGAGTCTCGGGAGCGAGCGCGGCGGAGTCGCCTTCTGGGCCCACGCCGGCGGCTTCGTGGCCGGGATGGTGCTGATCTTCCTCTTCCGCGACCGAAAGCTGGTGGCGCGGCGGACGCGGCTGGTGGCCCCTTACTCCTAGCCGGAGATGGTCGAAGATGGTCGAAGGCGGTCGAAGGCGGTTCCCCGCACACCACCACCTTCGACTGTCTTCGACCATCAAAGATGACAGTCGGACGAATAGACGATAGCTTCGAATCATGACCGCTCCCACCCGGAAGCCGCGGATGGTGCCGCCCGGCGGCCAGCGCGCTTCCGTGCCGTCGCCCCCGCCCGCCGGCCTCGAGCGCAACCCCGGCATTCCGCTCGACCTGGGCTGGGTCCGGGACATCCGGGTCAACCGGAGCGCCGTCGAACGGCGAGCGGCGACCCTGCCGGCGCGGCGGACTGTGAAACTCGAGTGGCAGGCGGCGTGGCTGCTCCGGGCCGTCACGCTGATGGACCTCACCACACTCCAGGGCGACGACACTCCCGGACGGGTCCGGCGGCTCTGCGCCAAGGCCCGGCGCCCGATCCGCGACGATCTGCTCCAGGCGTTAGGTGCCTCCGAACTTCCGATTCGGGTGGCGGCGGTCTGCGTCTACCACGCGATGCTGGAGACCGCGCGCGAGGCCCTCGCGGGCAGCGGGATTCCGGTGGCCGTGGTGAGCACCGGCTTTCCGGCCGGGCTGTCACCGTTTCCCCTTCGGCTCCGTGAGATCGAAGTGTCGGTCGAATCGGGCGCCGATGAAATCGACGTGGTCATCTCCCGGGCCCAGGTGCTCAGCGGCAACTGGAAGGCGCTCTACGACGAGGTCCGGGCCTTCCGGGAAGCCTGTGGTCCCGCCCACCTCAAGACCATTCTCGCCACCGGTGAGCTGGGTACGCTGCGCGACGTGGCCCGGGCCAGCGTGGTGTGCATGATGGCCGGGGCCGATTTCATCAAGACCAGCACCGGCAAGGAACCGGTCAACGCGACGCTGCCGGTCGGGCTGGTGATGGCCCGCGCCATCCGGGAGTATCGCGAACGGACCGGCTGCTTCATCGGGCTCAAGCCGGCCGGCGGAATCCGCACCGCTAAACAGTCGCTCGACTGGCTGGCGATGGTGAAAGAGGAGCTGGGCGACCGGTGGCTCCGTCCCGATCTCTTCCGGTTCGGCGCCAGCTCGCTTCTGGCCGATATCGAGCGCCAGCTGGAACACGCGGCCACCGGCGCCTACTCGGCGTTGCACCGGCATCCGATGGGATGAGTCAGCTGTCGGCTATCAGCTATCAGCCGTCGGCTGGTTCCGACAAAGGCCGACGGTAACCGGAGCCGATCGGAATCGGTCTTTGGCCATCACCGGAACTCCACCTTTGCCCGGCTGACAGCTGACAGCTGATCGCCGACAGCCAAAATGTCCATTCCCGAGCTGTTCGAATCCATGTCGTGGGGTCCCGCGCCCGAAGCGCCCGGCAAGGCGCTCGCGTGGCTCGACTCGCACGGCCGGACGTTCGGCCACTTCATCGACGGTCGGTTCATCCCGCCGTCGCAGGAGGAGTGGTTCGAGACCATCAACCCGGCCACGGGCGAGGTCCTGGCGCAGGTCGCGCGGGGCAGCGCCGACGACGTGGAGGCCGCGGTCAGGGCGGCCCGGGCCGTGCAGCAGGCCTGGTGGGCGATCGGCGGGCACGCCCGGGC
>DASTEX010000501.1:0-3216 GCA_035709185.1 Gemmatimonadales bacterium | reverse complement strand
GCCGGCGACGGCACCGGCCGGCTGGTTCCTGGTGGAGACCGCCCAGCCGGTCGGGCACTTCGCCGGCTACCTGCTCGAGCCGGCGTCCGAGGACGGGGTGGCGACCTGGAACCTGGTGGAGCCGCTCGTGGCGGGCGGCGTGTATCCCATTCTGCGCTCGCGGTCGCCGGTGCGCGCGGCCGCCGATACCTGCCCTGATCCGAGGGAAAACCGATGTTGAGCCCCGGCGATCCAGCGCCGCCCTTCACCCTGCCTGACAGCGACGGCCGGCTGGTATCCCTGGCCGACTACGCGGGACGGCACGTGGTGGTCTATTTCTACCCCGCCGACGACACGCCCGGGTGCACCAAAGAGGCCTGCGGCTTTCGGGATGCCTGGGACGAGCTGCGCGAGCTCGGGGCCGTGGTGCTCGGCGTCTCGGGCGACGACGCGGAGTCGCACCGGCGCTTCACGGCCAAGTATCGGCTGCCCTTCACCCTGCTCTCCGATCCGGACCACGAGGTGATGCGTGCCTACGGCGCCTACGGCGAGAAGACCCTCTACGGCAGGAAGGTGGTGGGCGTCATCCGCTCCACCGTCTGGATCGGCCCGGACGGGCGGGTGCGCCGGCACTGGCCCCGGGTGAGCAACGCAGGGGAGCATCCGGTCAAGGTGGTGGCCGCTCTCAGGGAAGCGGCCTGAGGGCCCCGCGGCCCGCTATATTTCAGCCTTTCCGGCTCACGACACTCACCGGGACCCCGGCATGACCGCACGTACCGCAGCACAGACCCGATCGTTCGTCGCCTGGGTGTGGGAATGGACCAAGTCGATCGTCGTCGCCCTCGTCGTCTGGTTCTTCCTGCGCACCTTCCTCGTGGAGGCGTTCCGGATTCCATCCGGGAGCATGGAGAACACCCTTCTCATCGGTGATTTCCTGTTCGTGAACAAGGCGCTCTACGGCGCGGAAGTGCCGATCATCAGGGCCCGCCTGCCCGCGGTGCGCGAGCCCGAGCGCAGCGACATTCTGGTGTTCGACTCGGTCGAGGAGGAGGGGCTCAAGGTCGTCAAGCGTCTCATCGGCATGCCCGGGGACACCCTGTACATGGAGGCGGGCCAGCTCTATCGCAACGGCAAGCGGGTGGACGAGCCCTATGCGGTCCATTCGGATCCGGGCCGGTCGGAGGACCCGATCCAGCGTGCCAAGATGCGGGAATGGCAACTGCCCCACCTGGTCCGGCGCGACAGCGGCGACTACCAGCCCGACCTCCAGGACTGGGGCCCGATCGTGGTGCCGACGGACTCGTTTTTCATGATGGGGGACAACCGGGACAGCTCGTACGATGGCCGCTACTGGGGTTTTCTCCCGCGCCAGAACGTCCGGGGACGGCCGCTGGTGGTCTACTTCAGCTACGATCCGAACAGCTGGCGCTCGATCCCGTTCCTGACCGCGGTCAGGTGGGGCCGCCTCTTCACCGCGCCCGAGTAGAGCGCCGCGGCGTCATCGCTGCTGGGTTCGAGGGGCCTCGGGGAGAGCGGAGCGGCTGACGGTGCGAGGGATGTAGGCGGCGGTGCGGCTGCAGGCGTTGCAATGCAGGGTGACCCGGCCGCCCTGCAGATCCTCGCCGGAGGACCGTTCCGGGATCCGCTGGACATCGGCGGCGCCGCAGGAGGGGCAAACCAACGGTTTCTGGTCTCGGTCCGCCGCGATCAGTATCAGCGCTTCCGGTGCGCGGTACTCTTTGATACCCCTGCGTCCCACAGACTGCCCTTCCGGCGGGGCTTCCTGGCATGGAACTCGCCTGCCCCAACCCAATGCAATTTATGGGATAGCTCCCGGGATGCAAAGGTGCGCCAGGAGAGCCCGCCAGGGTAGAAAGGACTGAATGCGTCACCCGATGAGGACGGCTGTAGTGACCCTTGCCGCGCTGGCCGGAACGGCCGGTACCGCCGCTGCCCAGCAGCAGCACGAGATCCGGATGGAGGAGGACCAGAAGCGCGGCGAGTATCGCTTTTAGCCCGCCACGATCACGGCGCGACCGGGAGACCTCCTCGTGTTCCAGGTGGTGAGCGGCGCCCCCCACAGCGTGGTGTTCGAGGCCCGCGGGCTGAGCCGCCAGGCCCACGAGGCGCTCAACGCCGCCATGCCAAGGCGGTCCGGTGACCTGAGCAGCCCATTGCTGACTCGAAACGGGGCGGAATACCGGATGACCGTCCCGGCGCTCCCGGCCGGCAGTTACGCATTTTTCTGTCTGCCGCACCGGGCCTACGATTCGCGCGGGGAGTTGGTGATCGCGAGGTAAGCTGTTCCCTGTTCATGATTTGCATTGCACTAACGGCCCCGGCACTCCCATCCGGGGCCGTCTTCTATGTCTGCGAGTATAGTAGTCTACCGTAATACTACTAGCATTGGGTGGACGGGCGTGCGAAGATTCGGCACAGTGGGGACCGCCGCTCGCGAGGCGGCCCGTGAGACCTGGAGGCAAGGAGGTAACGTGGTGTCGGAGCTTGGCGGTTCACAGATCTCGACTTTGCTGGAGACCTTGCCCGGGATCGCGAACGTCCTGCGGAGTCCGGTGGCCGACGCACTCGGCAACGTCATTCGGGCCGCGGCCCGGCTCACCGAGTTCAACGTGGCCGACGCCGACGAGCTGGTGAAGTACGCCACCCGCCGCGGGTTGCTGGGCCAGGACGAAGGTGACCGGATTCTCGCCGAGGTGCATGCGGCCGAACAGAAGCGGGTCGAGCGGGCGGCGGACCGGGAAAAGGCCCAGCGGGCCAAGGCCAAGAGCAAGGGGCGGACGGTGAAGCCGGTCAAGGCGGTGAAGAAGGCGAAGCTCAAGGCGGTCAAGAAAGCGGCCAAGACGAAGCGGCGTTGAGTCGTCGGAGCCGGCGGAACGAACGAGCCCAACCGAGGTGGTTGGGCTCGTTGCTTTTCCCGGGCCCGGCTGACAGATACAGGGACGACCTGGCCGCTGGGGGCCCAGTGCACCTGCCCGCAACACGAGTCTGGCTGGCGTTGATCGTCGGATGCGGCGACGGCGGCACAGCACCGGCCGGACCCCCTACGTCCCTCCCGTCCAGACTGGGTGACCTGGAGATCATCACGACCGGGAGCGGGCCGGGTGCGGACCCCGACGGCTACGACCTGATCGTGAACGGCGTGGTTCAGGGTACGATGGACCCGGAGGACACGCTGCGGATCGTGTCGGTGCCCGCGGCCGACTACCTCATCGGCCT
>DASTEX010000500.1:0-8088 GCA_035709185.1 Gemmatimonadales bacterium | reverse complement strand
CCATTGCGCTGCGCCTGGTGGGCTCCGACGACGTACGCACCCGGATCGACACCATCCGGGACTTCGATTGCAGCTGGGGACTGCCCGGCGTGGGCCGCTTCCGGATCAACATCCTGCGGCAGCGATCGTCATTCATGATCGTGATGCGGGTCATTCCGTTCGCCGTGCCTTCGTTCGAATCGCTGGGGCTGCCACCGGTGGTGCAGCGGCTGGCCGACGCCGACCGCGGGCTGGTGCTGATCACCGGCGTGAGCGGGAGCGGCAAGAGCTCCACGGTCGCCGCCATGGTGAATCACATCAACCAGACCTACCAGCGGCACATCGTGATCATCGAGGATCCCATCGAGTTTCTCCACCGGGACCTCAACTGTTCCATCACCCAGCGGGAAGTGGGGGTGGACACCGTGTCGGCCGAAGTCGGGCTCCGGGCCGCGCTGCGGCAGGACCCGGACGTCATCGTCCTGGGGGACCTGCGGGACGCGAGCGCGGTGGACCACGCGATCAAGGCGGCGGAGACCGGCCGCCTGGTCATCGCGGTGATGCCGAGCCCCACGGTGCTGACTACCGTGGCCCAGGTGCTGACGCTGCTCCCGCCGGAGGAGCGCGAGATCGGGCGGGTCCGGTTCTCCGAGGCGATCCGCGGCGTGGTGGCGCAGCAGCTGCTCCCGCGGGCGGACGGCGACGGCCGCGTGGTGCTGGCCGAGGTGCTCACCGCCACCTCGGCCACCCGCGACTCCATCCGGGATCCGGCGCGACTCAACGATCTCTACCAGATCATGGCGGCCGGTGACGACGACATGACGACCTTCGCCCGTTCGGCGGGTGGGTTGCTGGATGCCGGCATCATCAGCAAGGACACGGCGAAGATGGTCCAGACCGAGCGGCCCCCGTCCCCGTCCGGCAAGCGTCGCCGCGGCGACTGAGAAGGAGAAGGTCATGTTCGGGCCGGATTGCGCCTGCCTGGTGGTGGTGGGCGCCCAGTGGGGGGACGAGGGCAAGGGCAAGCTGGTGGATGTGCTGGCCGAAGCGGCCGACGTAGTGGTGCGCTACCAGGGCGGCGCCAACGCCGGGCACACCGTCGTCATCGGCGACGAGCAGTTCATCCTGCAGCAGATTCCCTCCGGCATTCTCCATCGCGGCACCCGCTGCATCGTGGGGAACGGCGTGGTGCTCGATCCCGAGACCTTCTTCGAGGAGCTCGACCGCCTCCACGCCAAGGGGATCGAGACCGACGGGCGGATCCTGGTGTCCGACCGGGCTCACCTGGTGCTGCCGTACCACAAGCTGCTCGATCGGGCCGGGGAAAAGAGCCAGAAGATCGGCACCACCGGCCGCGGCATCGGACCGACCTACGAAGACAAGTATGGCCGCCGGGGGCTTCGGGTCGGTGATCTGGCGAACCTGGCCCACACGCGGGAGCTGCTGGCCGAACGGCTGGAGCGGGCCAACGCCCTGCTGCAAATGTTAGGTGCCTCCGAGCGGGCCTCGTTGGAGGAGCACGTGGCGCTGCTCGAGCGGCTGGCTCCCCGCCTGCTGCCGCTCACCACGGACACCGGGCTGGCGGTCCATCGGGCCATTACCAGCGGCCGGCGGGTGCTGATGGAGGGCGCCCAGGGCGCCCTCCTCGACGTGGATCACGGGACCTATCCCTTCGTTACCTCCTCCAACACCACCGCGGGCGGCGCGGCCGTCGGCGCCGGGATCGGCCCCACGGCCATCGACGCGGTGCTGGGCGTGGTCAAGGCCTACACCACCCGGGTGGGCAACGGCCCGCTGCCGACCGAGGCGCTGGACGAGCGGGGCGAGGCGCTGCGCAAGCTGGGCGGGGAATTCGGGGCCGTGACCGGACGGGCCCGGCGCTGCGGCTGGTTCGACGCCACCGTGGTCCGCTATTCCGCCCGGGTGAACGGGCTCTCGCATCTCGCGGTCACCAAGCTCGACGTGCTCGACAGTTTCGCCGAGATCCCGGTCGGGACCGCCTACCAGGTCGACGGGGGCCCCTGCGACGAGTTTCCCTCGAGTGTGGAGCTGCTGGAACGGGCCCGGCCGGTCTACCAGACGCTGCCCGGATGGCGCCGGTCCACCGGCAGCGCGCGGACCCTGGCCGATCTGCCGGCCGAAGCCCGGGCGTATCTCGACCGGCTGCAGGAGCTGGCGGGGGTGCCGATCCGGTTTGTGAGCGTGGGGACGCGGCGGGATCAGATTATCTCGTTGTAGCAGTCAGCGATCAGCGGTCAGCTGTCGGCTATCAGCTATCGGCTGTCGGCAATGTGGTTGGCATCGTGACGGTGCTATGGGATGATAGAACCGCAGCCGATATCGGGACTCGAACGCCTGATGGCTGACAGCTGATCGCTGACAGCAGGAGTGGAAATGGCCGAAAGTGTCATGGAAAAGCTGGTGAGCCTCTGCAAGCGCCGGGGCTTCATCTTCCAGTCCTCCGAGATCTACGGCGGGCTGGGCTCGGTGTGGGACTACGGGCCGCTGGGCGTCGAGCTCAAGAAGAACGTGAAAGACAGCTGGTGGCGGGCGATGGTGCAGCACCGGGACGATATCGAGGGGCTGGACGCGGCCATCCTGATGCATCCCCGGGTCTGGGAGGCATCGCAGCACGTCGCCACCTTCGCCGATCCGCTGGTGGACTGCCGGGTCTGCAAGGGGCGGTTCCGGGCCGACAAGCTGGATGACGCCCAGTGTCCCCGGAAGCCGTCGAAGCACCCGGGCGAGCACAAGGAGTGCGATCTCACCGAGCCGCGCCAGTTCAACCTGATGTTCAAGACCTGGCTGGGCCCGGTGGAAGAGCAGGCGGCCATCGTGTATCTCCGCCCCGAGACCGCCCAGGGCATCTACGTCAATTACCAGAACGTCCTCAACGCCTCGCGGCAGAAGATTCCCTTCGGCATCGCCCAGATCGGCAAGGCCTTCCGCAACGAGATCACGCCCGGAAACTTCATCTTCCGGACCCGCGAGTTCGAGCAGATGGAGATGCAGTTCTTCGTGAAGCCGGGCACCGACGGAGAGTGGTTCGAGCGCTGGCGCGCCCTCCGCATGGCCTGGTACCACGAGGTCGGGCTCGACCCGGCCCGGCTGCGCTGGCACGAACACCAGCAGCACGAGCTGGCCCACTACGCCCGCGCCGCCTTCGATATCGAGTACGAGTTCCCCTTCGGCTGGAACGAAATCGAGGGGATTCACAACCGGGGCGACTTCGACTTGTCCCAGCACCAGCAATACAGCGGGAAGAAACTGGAGTACTTCGACCAGGCCGCCAACGAGCGCTACCTCCCTTACATCATCGAGACCTCGGCCGGGGCCGACCGGGTGACGCTGACCCTGCTGGTGAACGCCTATCGGGAAGAAGACGTGCAGGGCGAGACCCGGGTTGTCCTGGGCTTTCACCCCTCGATTGCGCCGATCAAGGCGGCCGTCCTGCCGCTGGTGAACAAGGACGGTATGCCGGAGACCGCCCTCAAGCTGTATCACGACCTGCGGGACCACTTCCACGCCTTCTACGACGACAGCGGCGCCATCGGCCGGCGCTACCGCCGGCAGGACGAGGCCGGTACCCCGTTCTGCATCACGGTCGATGGCCAGACCACGCAGGACCAGACGGTCACCGTCCGCGAGCGCGACGGGATGGCGCAGGAGCGGATCGCCCTGGACGCGGTGCGCCGGTACGTCACGGAGCGGCTCTAGCCGCTGGCGGTCGGAAGGGTCGGAAGGTCGGAAGGGTCGGAAAGCTCACCCGGAGAACCTGTGCCCTGCACTGTCGACTGTTCCGACTCTTCCGACCCTTCCGACCCGTGAGGTACGCCGCCTTCGAAACCATGATCGCTACCATGGCCTCCGAGCTCCCGCCGGAGTACCTGGACGGCATCGCCGGCATCGTGGTCTCCCCCAAGATGGTGCCCCATCCGGACCGTTCCGACATCTACACTCTGGGCGAGTGCATTCCGCTCCCTGCCGCCGGCAGCGACCCGGAGGACATTCAGAGCCAGGTGGTGCTCTATCACGGCTCGTTCCAGGCCACCGCGCATCAGAACCCTGATTTTGACTGGCGGGAGGAGGCGTGGGAGACCCTGACCCACGAAATCCGCCACCATCTCGAGTGGCGGGCCCGGGTGGGCGACCTCGAGGCGCTGGATGATGCGGTAGAGGCCAACTACGCTCGGCAGGAGGGCGAAGCCTTCGATCCCGGGTTCTATCGCGACGGAGAAGTGGTCGTGCCAGGCGTATATCGGGTGGAGGACGATTATTTTCTGGAGCGGATAGTGGATCGCCGGCCCGACCGGATAGAGCTCAGCTGGCACGGCCGGCAGTACCGGGTGGAGGTCCCGTCCGACGCCTCGCTGCCGGCGTTTCTGACGCTGGAGCGGATCGAGGAGCCGCCGCCGGGGGAGCTGATCCTGGTGCTGGGCCGGAAACCCGGGCTGAAGGACCTCTTCCGGAGTGCCAGCGTGTACCAGGCGGCGGTACCGGCCTACGAGATAACCGCGTCGCCTCCCGAACGGCCGGGACGCGCCGATTGAGGTTGGGATGCAGAGCATGCCAGAGTGCGTGAGCGCGAGGATCGGGTGGGCCCGGCGGATGAGCCGGAAACTCGTTTCCGCCCTTTCCGCCCTTTCCGCCCTTTCCGGTCTGGCTGTACGGAGTGCCGAAGCCCAGAGCTACCTCGTGGGCGTGGTCAGCGAATCGGGCGACATCGTCACCTGGCTTCGGCCCGATGGCAGGGGCGGCCTGGCGCAGGAGCGGGTGGTGCCGGTCGGCATCATGCCGGCCGACGTCGACGGCCCGCACAACATCGCGGTCGCGCCCGACCATCGCTCGTATTTCGTCACCATTGCCCACGGCGTGCCGTTCGGCACCCTGTGGCGGTTCGACGCGCGGACCGACACCGTCATCGGCCGGGCCGAGGTGGAGCTCTTCCCCACCACGATCGCGCTGTCGCCCGATGGGGAGTGGGCCTTCGTGGCCAATTCGGATTTCCATGGCGAGCGTCCCCGGGTGAATCCGGTCTCGATCGTGCACGCCCCGTCCATGACCAAGGTGACCGACCTGGCCGCCTGCGACATGCCGCATGGGGTCAGGGTCAATCACGCCGGGACCCGGGTGTACGTGTCGTGCATGCACAGCGACGAGATCCTGGAAATCGACGCGGGAAGCTTCGACCTCCTGCGGCGGGTGAAAGTCGGTGCGGGGCATGCCATGCCGGCCGGCCACGCGCAGCATCATCCCCCCGCCGGGGCAGCGGCGCCGCCGAAACGGGGGACCGTGGTCCCGGCCACGGCTGATACGTCGAAGGAGTGCGCCGCCACCTTCGTCGCCGTCTCCCCCGACGACAGCCGTCTCTATGTCGCCTGCAACTATGGCAACGTGCTCCAGGTCTACGATGCCGCGTCGCTGCGGCACCTGAAGACCATTGCCACCGGGGCCGGCGCCTACAACGTCGAGCCCAGTCCCGACGGCTCGCGGGTGATCGTGACCAACAAGAAGGACCAGAGCGTCAGTGTCATCGACGCCCGCACCCTGGTGGAGCTGAAGCGGGTGCCGACCAGCAAGAAGATCGTCCACGGCGTCGCCTACGCCCCCGACGGCCGTTATGCCTACATCTCCCAGGAGTCCATCGGCTCGGATCCGGGGGCGGTGGACGTCCTCGACCTGTCCACGCTGTCGATGACCGGAACCGTGCCGGTCCCGGCCCAGCCGACCGGCATTGCCATTCTCAAGCTCGAAACCCGGTGAGATCTCTTCATGATCCATGAGACGCTGACCACGCTGCCCCCCGCTGAAGTGCTGACCCGCGCCCGGCAGTTCTTCGGTGAGCGGGTGCCCCACCAGGCGGCGTATCCCGAGAAGCAGGGAGCGACCTGGATGACGCTCCGGGGGCAGGGCGGGGAAGAAATCGCGCTGGCCACATTCCCTGAGGGACCGAACACCCGGGTCCGGGCTTCCACCCTGCTCTTCGATCAACCGGTGATGCGCTTTCTCTCGATCCTGCCGCCGGCGCCCGGCCGGAGCGCCGCATGAACCAGCCGGTGCCGGTCCGGGTGAAAGTGCTCGACGCCTGGGACGAGATCGCCCTTGAAGTACAACCCACGGACAGCATCGCCCACGTCAAGCGCGAAGCGCTCCAGCGGGCCCGGGTGCATCGCAGTGCCGATTCCTATGAGCTCAAGTTCAACGGCGGGATCGTCAACGAGAGCGATACCCTGGCCGAAGCCGGAATCGGCGCCAACGCGGCGCTGATCGTGCTTCCCCGCCGCCGGCAGCCGGTGCGTTAGCAGTCACCAGTCATGAGTCGCTGGTCTCGAGACTGCCGCGGTGATGACCACCTCTGAACGACGGCCCCGGAGCCGCTTGCGAGGGCTGGTTTGGACGACGGTAGGTTTTCTCCTCCTCAATTCGGCGCTTCTTATCGCTGCCGCGGTGGTGACCCGCCGCTTCACTCTCCTCGCCGCTGCCGGGCTCATGCTGCTGCTGGCGTTCGGAGTGCTGGTGCTTCGCAGGCGATTCTCCGCCCAGTGGGACGAATTGTCCGCGGCTCGGCAGGATCTCAGGCTGGAAGCCAGTGCTCTCGCGGAAGCGGCTCGGCGTGCAGAACAGTCTGGCGACCAGTGACTCGTGACTAGCGTCTTTACTCATCCCGCCTGCCTGGAGCACGAGGTTGCCCCCGGCCACCCGGAATCGCCCCGGCGGCTCGGCGTGCTGCTGGAGCGGCTTGGGGCCGATGGCCGCTTTGCGATCCACCAGGCGGCTCCCGCCGCACGCGAGGCGATTCTCGCGGCCCATCCCGAGCACTACCTCCGTTATCTCGAGGAGATCGCCATGCGGGGTGGCGGGGTGCTCGACCCCGATACCGCGATGAACCGGCAAAGCTGGGACGCGGCTCTGGGGGCGGCCGGTGCGGTGCTGGCCGCGGTTCAGTCGGCGCTCGATGGCACCCCAGCATTCGCCGCGGTGCGTCCCCCCGGTCACCACGCGCTGGCCGACCGTGCCATGGGGTTCTGTCTGCTGGGGAACGTCGTGATCGGCGCCCGGGCGGCCCAGCGGGCCGGCCGCGAACGGGTGCTGATCGTGGACTGGGACGTCCATCACGGCAACGGCACCCAGGCAATGGTCGAGCGCGATCCCGGCATCCGGTTCGTGTCGCTGCACCAGTGGCCGGCCTATCCCGGTACCGGGCGGGCCGAGGAGCGGGGTGTCGGGAACGTGTTCAACGTGCCGATGCCGCCCGGGCGGCCGCCGGGGGAATACGTCGAAGGCCTCTGGCAGGCGGTGCTGACGGCAGGCCGGGACTGGCAGCCCGACCTGATCCTGATCTCGGCGGGGTTCGACGCGATGAAGGGCGACCCGCTGGCCGGGTTCACCCTGGAGCCGGAACACTACGCCGATCTGACCACCCGCCTGCTCGATCAGTTTCCCGGCGTCCCCATCGCCGCCGCGCTGGAAGGGGGCTATGTGCCGTCGAGGCTGGCAGACGGAGTTCTGGCCCACCTTGGAGCGTTAGCCGTAAGCCGTGGTAATTGGGGTCAGACTCCAATTAACCAAGGGCCGTGGCCCACTCCGACGTGGGGTTCGGGTTAATTGGAGTCTGACCCCAATTACCGGGGTGGGGTGGGGACCAGCGACCAACGCCTAGTGACTAGCGACCAGTTTGTATACAATTCACGCCTTCCGACGCCAGGAATAAACGTGAGCCCGCTCCGTCTCGAAGCCGAAGTTCTTTCTCTCCGTACCAAATACCCCTTCCGCATCGCCCGCCACGAGCACTTCGAGGTGCGGACCGTGCTGGTGAAGCTGCGGGACCAGGACGGTCTCGAGGGGTGGGGCGAGGCGACGCCGCAGCGGTTCTACGGCGAGACGCCGGAGACCGTCCTGGCCGCGCTGGATCTCTACTCCACCGCGTTGCCTGACGATCCGTTCCTGATCGAGGATGCGGAGCGCCGGTGGGAGCTTCTGCTGGCGGGCAATAACTCGGCCCGGGCTGCGCTCTCGACCGCGCTCTACGATCTGGCCGGCAAGCGCATGGGCGTGCCGATTCACCGGCTCTGGGGGCTCAACCCGGCCGCCGCGCCCCGTTCCACCTTC
>DASTEX010000499.1:0-3940 GCA_035709185.1 Gemmatimonadales bacterium | reverse complement strand
CCCAGCGTGGTAGACCATTTCGCCTGAGCGTTGTGGGTGAACCGCGCGGGGAATACGATGTCCGGTTCCGGCGAGTAGCTCTGGACGTGACTCCCTAGATTCCTCATGTGCCCGGCTCAATGCTTCTTCCGCCGCCGCTTGAACCCAGCCTGCCGGCGGATGTGTGTCAGCGCGCGGTCCGCGCGCGGGACCCGCGGTTTGACGGCGTCTTCTTCGTGGGCATTACCACCACACGAGTGTATTGCCGGCCGGTCTGTCCGGCCCGGGTCACCTATCCCGACCGGCGCCGGTTCTTCAGCTCGGCCGCCGCGGCCGAACGGGCTGGTTATCGGCCCTGCCTGCGCTGCCGACCCGAACTGGCCCCCGGACGTGCCATTTGTGATGCGGTGTCCCGGCTGGCGCAGGCCGCCGCCCATCGGATCGGCGCTGGGGCGCTGAACGGCAGCAGCGTAGCAGAACTCGCGAAGGATCTGGGAGTGAGCGAGCGCCACCTTCGCCGCTGCCTGGAGCGCGAGCTGGGTGTTTCCCCCATCGAGCTGGCCCAGACCCACCGGCTGCTGCTGGCCAAGCGACTCCTGGCCGACACCGATCTGCCGGTCACCCGCATTGCCTTCGCCAGCGGGTTTCAGAGCCTGCGTCGCTTCAACGCCCTCTTCCGCGAGCGCTACCGGATTCCGCCCAGTGCGGTCCGCAAGGCAGGGCGCCCGCTGCGCACGGGAGAGATGTCCAGAAGCGACCGGCTGCGCCTGACGCTGGCGTATCGGCCGCCGCTCCACTGGACTGCCCTGGTGGTTGAGCTCAGGCGGGACGCGATTGCCGGCGTGGAGCTGGTGGACGGCCGCAGTTATGCGCGCACAGTGCGGTTGCAGGAGCGGGCCGGCGTGCTGGTGGCGACCGACGCGGGCGAAGGTCACATCGACCTCGAGGTGTCCGCCTCACTAGTGCCTTCACTCATGCCGCTGCTGGCGCGGGTGCGTCATTTGTTCGACCTCGATGCCGAACCATCGGTCATCGATGCCCACCTGGCCCAGGACGGTCTCCGGAGCCTGGTGCGGCAGCGCCCGGGACTGCGAATCCCGGGCGCGGTCGATGGTTTCGAGATCGCGCTGGCCACGCTGGCTCGAGGGCGGGTGGGATGGCGGAGCGAGCTGCCCGACCCGGCCGAGCAGATCGTTCAGGGGCTGGGCGATCGGCTCGAAACCGGGGAGCCAACGCTCAATCGCCTCTCGCCGACCGCCGAACGGGTGGTGGCAGCGGGGAGCGCGCAGCTCATCGCACTGGGGGTGCCCCCGCGCCGTGCCCGGGCGATCGAAGAAGTTGGCCGCCTGGTGCTCAAGGGGGAATTGCGCCTGGAGCCCGGTTGCGATGCGCCGGCAATCCATCGCCGGCTGATGCAGATCGAGGGCGTGGGCGACCGGCTCGCCACTCATATCGTGAGGCGGGCACTGTACTGGCCGGACGCGTTTTCTCCCGAGGATCCAGCGCTTCAGGCAGCCGCCGGGGTCTCGACCAGTGTTGCGCTAGTGGCGCGAGCGGAGCCGTGGCGGCCCTGGCGAGCCTACGCCGTAATGCACCTGCGCGGGCCTCACGAGTAGGCGGCAGGAGTCTCCGAGATTCCGAGCGTGATCGGATCAGGCAGACCGCATCGGAGTAGAGATCGGTTCCAGAAACCCGCAGGGGCAGAGATCGATGCACTTACCACAGGCCTGGCAGCGTTCGAGGTCGAGGGCGAAGTACGCCCCCGGTGCAACCCGTTCCCTGAGGATGAACCCACCGGCACTGCAGTACATGAAGCACTGCTCGCAGCCGTAGCAGAGTCCGCAGGAGAAGCAGCGGGCAATCTCCTGCAGGAACTCTTCCTCCGTGATGGTCCCCCGCATTTCGGCGTCGGGATCATCGACCCAGGCGCTGGCGGGCTTCCGGGGCACAACCACTGGATGCATCGGAACGTAGAAGTCAGGCTTGATGCTCTGGCGCGGCAGTGGTGGGAGCGAAGCATCGTCTGACGCCGGGATCCGCCGCAGCCGCGCATGAACCAGTTCGGCCACCCGGCGGCCCTGGGAGATGGCCTGGCCGGCGATGCCTGGTCCCCGCGTATCACCACCGGTCCAGAGCCGACCACCGGAGTCTCCCAGCTCGGGTCCCGCGGCCCAGATGGTCCCGGGGTCGGGCCCACGGACGCCTTGCCAATCCGGCTGCTGCGATACTGCCGAGAGCACGGATGTTGCCGCCAACTGGGATTCCGACCCGCGCACCGGCACCGGTCTCCTTCGGCCTGACTGGTCGGTCTCCCCCAGTTCCATCCGCTGAATTACGACCGCCAGCACCCGGCCGGCGTCACGGACGATTCTGACCGGGGCGGCCAGGAACTCGATCCGCACTCCCTCGGCAATCGCGTCGTCCACCTCCTCCTGGATGGCCGGCATCTCTGCCCGAGTGCGGCGATAGACCAGGACCACCTCGGCCCCGTCGCGGCGCGCTGCACGCGCCGCGTCGACCGCTGTATTCCCTCCGCCGACAACCACGACCTGGCGGCCCAGCGCGACCGGCTCGCCCCGGTTTAGCCGGGCCAGATACTCGGTACCGGTCCACACGCCTGGCCCATCCTCCCCGGGGATCTCCAGCCGCAGGCCCCGTCCGGCACCGATGGCGATAAACAGGATTTCATGGCGATCCTGGAGTCCGGCAAGCTCCATGTCCCTGCCTAACGCCAGGCGGGGCCGGAAATCGATTCCCAGATCGAAGATTCGCCTGACTTCCGCCTCGATGACGGCCTCGGGCAGACGGTACTGGGGGATGCCGTAGTACAGCATGCCGCCCGGTTTTGACTCCTTCTCATAGACCGTGACTCGATACCCTCGGCGGGCCATCTGATAGGCGAACGACAGCCCGGCCGGTCCCGCGCCGATCACTCCGATCGACTCCGGCTGCGCCGCCGGTTGCTCGAGCCGCGGCAACTCCAGGCCGTGAGCCAACCCCCAGTCGCCGAGGAAGCGCTCCAGCGCGTTGATGGCGACGACACCGTCCTTCTCCCCCCGGCTGCAATTGTCCTGGCAGGGATGGGGACAGATTCTGCCCATGACGGCCGGAAGCGGATTCACCGCGGTCACCATCCGCCATGCCAGGGCAAAGGCCTGGGCGTCGGACAGCCCCAGTTTTCGCCGTTGCGCGATGGTCGCGATCCAGCCACGGACATCGGCGCCACTGGCGCATCCGGCACAGCAGGGGGGCTGCTTCTCGGCCCGAAGCGGCTGGATCCTGGCCTGAGCCAGCGGGGAAGCGCCGGGACGGATCACGCCGCCCCATTCCGGCGATCGGTGCGCGAGCGGCGATCACCGCCGCCGCGGCGGTCGCTTGCGGTGCGCCGTTCTCCGGCCTGCGCCGTCAGCCTCCGAATCCGCTGCGACATCACCCGGACCAGGTTGAAGGCGAGTGACGGATCCTCCTGGACCCGTCGCAGGAAGGTCCTCTTGTCGATCGTGAGGACCCTCGCCGGACCGAGGGCCCGGACCGTGGCCGAGCGCACCTCGTGCTCGAAGACGGCCATCTCACCGAAGATTGCGCCCGGTTCCATGATGCCGATCCGGACTTCGCCGCGTCCGTCGAGCTCGCTCAGGACTTCCAGCCGACCTTCCTGGACGGTGAACATGCAGTCGCCGGTCTCTCCCTGGCGAATGACCACCTCTCCGTCGTGATAGACCCGGCCCAGCGTTCTATCGCTCATGCCGTTCCCCTCCGATTCCCGACCTCGTCACGCTGGAGACGCTGCCGGCAGCGACGTTCCAGGCGAGGCTCAGGGGAAAGACCGGATTCAGGGTCCGGGCCAGCACCTCGCGGTACGGCGCGCTGCCGGTGAAGACGTCCCAGAGCACGCTGCTCATCGGTTTCGCCCCGCCAGGGTGTCGCTGTTCCTGCCTGGTCATGCGGACGACGCCGCGTC
>DASTEX010000498.1:0-5748 GCA_035709185.1 Gemmatimonadales bacterium | reverse complement strand
CGGAGTCGCGGAGTCGCGGAGTCGCGGAGTCGCGGAGTCGCGGAGTCGCGGAGTCGCGGAGTCGCGGAGGGCGCGGAGGCCGCTCCTGTGCTGGGTTGCATCGAATTCTCAGTCGGGGTCCCTTCGCGTCTCCGCGCCGCCGCGTGAACCGAGGCGTCGGGCGGTAGCGGCTCGCCGGGCAACCCACTCAAAAGCCTGAAGAGCCATAAGTGTCAATCGACGAGATTGCGACGGAGGTGCCGGTCGCGTCTGGCCTTCAGCGCAAACCAGAGCATCACCGACCCGAAGACCAGCAGCACCAGTCCCCACCAGAGATTCACGTTGATCCCGAGCGAGCGCTGGTAGATCTCGTCGTCCGACAGCAGGCCCCAGGCGGTCAGGAGCAGACCCACGATGCTGAACATGAGCCCGAGCGGAAGGCGAAGATCGAGGTTCATGGCCGCCTACCAGAAAAGGATGTTGATCACCAGCGTGAGGCCGAGCACCGCGGCTCCCAGGGTGGCCGGGCGCTGCCACCAGGGCAGCCGGGCGTCGGGTTGCCGCGGGGTGAGGCTGTAGACCAGACCCTTCAGCTCCTCATCGGTCTTGTTCCGGGTGGTGAGCAGGGAAATCACGATGGTAGCCACGAAACAGGCCGTCCACGCCACGATGGCGGTCCAGAAGTTCTGCGCCATCTCGCTGGGATAGGTGTGCAGCACGGTCCCGAAGAACCCGCCTTTGAGGCCGGGCACGGCATCGCGCGGCAGGGTAAGCCCGTGATGGAGCGCCGCCGACAAGGTCCCGATCACGAGACCGAGGAACGCCCCATGGCCCGTGGCGCGGCGCCAGAACATGCCCAGCAGGAAGGTCGCGAACAGCGGGGCGTTCACGAACGCGAACACCAGCTGGAGCATGTCCATGATGTTGTTGAACCGGGTGGTGGCATACGCCGCCGCCACGCTCAGCCCGATCCCGAACACCGTGGCGGCATGCCCCATCCGGAGGTAGTGGCGGTCCGACTGGCCCGGCCGGATGTACGACTGGTAGATGTCGTAGGTCCACACCGTATTGAACGCCGTCACGTTGCCGGCCATCCCCGACATGAACGACGCCATGAGCGCGGTCAGCCCGAGCCCGAGCAGACCCGACGGCAGGTAGTGCCCCAGCATCACCGGCACCGCCAGGTTGTAATTCGGGGTTCCGTCCGGCCCCAGCGGCAGCATGCCTCCCCGGTTGTGGTGCAAGGCGATTGCGATCATCCCCGGCAGGATCACCAGAGCCGGGAAGAGCATCTTGGGTACAGCGGCGAGGAGCGGGGTCCGCCGGGCGGCCGTCATCGACTCCGCGGCCATGGCGCGCTGGACCACCAGGAAGTCGGTGCACCAGTAGCCGAACGAGAGCACGAAGCCCAGGCCCATCGCCATCCCGAACCACTCCACGCCCATCGGATTGGCATCGGCCGAGCCGAGATTCTGCCACGAGTCGACCCAGGCGCCGGGCGGATACCCGGCGCTGGTGGCGACCGGCGCGAGCTGAGCGGTGAGACCGTCCCATCCGCCCACATCCTTGAGGCCCAGCAGCACCAGCGGCAGGAATCCCAGCACGATCAGGAAGAACTGGACCACTTCGTTATAAATGGCGGAGGTGAGCCCGCCCAGGAACACGTAGATCAGCACGATGGCGGCGGAGACCAGCACGCTGCCGTGGAAGTTCCAGCCCAGCACCAGCTCCAGCAGCTTGGCCAGCGCATACATCGAGATGCCGGAGGAAAACACGGTCATCACGGCGAAGCTGATCGCGTTGAAGCCGCGGGTCTTCTCGTCGAACCGGAGCCGGAGATACTCGGGGACCGACCGGGCGCGCGAGCCGTAGTAGAACGGCATCATGAAGACACCCACGAACACCATGGCCGGGATGGCACCGACCCAGTAGAAGTGGCTGGTCATCATGCCGTACTTGGCGCCCGAGGCCGCCATGCCGATCACTTCCTGCGCTCCCAGGTTGGCCGAGAGGAACGCCAGGCCTGCGATCCAGACCGGGATGGAGCGTCCCGAGAGGAAGAAGTCATTGCTGTCCCGGACGAACCGGCGCAGGGCCCAGCCAATGCCGAGCACGAAGGCGAAGTAGACGATCAGAATGGCGTAGTCGATCGCGCCGAGCTGAATCTGGGGCACGGTGTGAATTCCCGGTGATGATGAGGCTGAAGGAAGGACAAGTACTGACTTCGCGCCCGCGGCGCAAGCCTGTCCCGTTTCAGGGAAGTGTCCTCCGGACTCTGCTCCCTGTCAGGAGCCACGTTTCTGCGACAGAGACGGCGGCGTCTCGGTCAGGTGCATCCGCTCGAGCAGCAAGGCGAACCGGGGCGAGGTCCGCAGCGGATCCAGTCGGGGATCCCGGTCGATGTAGCTGAGCAGGGTCGAACGCTCCTGGTAGGTCCGCTCCAGCCAGTCGAGTGCCTCATCGTTCCGCTTGAGGCCCACCAGTACCAGCGCCACCTGGTAGGCCCAGATCGGGCGGCTGCGAGCCCGTTCGAGCAGCTCCTGCAGGATCATCTCCGCTTCCGCGCGCCGGCCGGCCAGACCCAGCACATGTCCCAGTGAGGCCATGCCGTTGGTTCCGCGCCCGGCGATGGACATGGCCTTCTCGAACTGGGCGATGGCTTCGGGGTAGTGCCCCTGTTGTTCGTGCACCAGTCCCAGTCCCCAGTGGGCCGTGGAGAACTGCGGATCGATTTCCAGCGTCGCATTGAGGCGGCGGGCGGCCTCGTCGTAGTCTCGCCCGAAATAGGCGATGATCCCGATGTTGGCGTGGGCCACCAGCGAGAGCGGATCGAGTTCGAACGCCCGCCTGGCCTCCGCCATGGCCTCTTCAATTCGCCCCTTCACCGCGAGCAGCCGGCTCAGCGCGTGATGGGCATCCGCGCCGCTCGGCTGCAGCGTCAGGGCCCGGCGGTAGCTCCGTTCCGACGCCGTCCAGTCCCACTCGGAGTAGGCCAGAACGTAGGCCAGGGAGGCGTGGGCCTCGGCCAGGAATGGATTCAGCTCGAGGGCCCGGAGAGCCGCCGTCTTGGCCTTGGAGAAGGCTTCGGCCGCCGGCGTGTTGGTGTAGAAGGGAAGCACGCTGTAATACTGCGCCAGTCCGGCGTAGGCCGCCGCGTTCGCCGGGTCGAGTGTCAGCGCCTGGCGAAAGTAATCCAGGGCATTCTGGAGTCCTTCCGGGGTCCGGCTGTTGAGGTGGTAGCGGCCCTTCAGATAAAGGTCGTGCGCCGCGGAATTGGCGGAGCCGGACGCGCGGCTGCTCTCAACCAGCCTTCCGCCGATCTCGCGCGCCACCGCCTCCGCCACATCCCGCTCCAGTTGCTCGGCCTGGCCGGCAGGGCGCTCGAGGCTGCGCCGGACATCTGTTCCAGTACCGGGCGCGATGAGATGGAACTCCATTATCAGTCGCTGGTCGATGCGCCGGACCGATCCTTCCACGACCGCATCCACCCCCAGCCGGCGCACTACCGAATCCACTGGCGTCGCTGCCGAGCGGAAGTTGCTCACCGACGCCAGCGCGATGACATCAACCCGGTCCATTCGGGCAAGATCGGCGATGAGCGACTCGGTCATTCCGTCCACCAGATAATTCTGAGTGGTATCGCCCGTGGCATTCTGAAGCGGCAGAATTGCTACGCGGGAGAAACGGGGCGGCCCGCTCCGCCAGGACCGCAGCCGATCGCGGACGCTCCACAGGCCGAGGCTCAGCGCCGCAAGAGCGATGGCGGTCAGTGCAATCCGGCGGGCCCGCCGGCTCATAGCCCGGGATCGAGGTTTGTCGCCGGACCGGTCCAATGCCTCGGAGAATGCCGCCATCGTGGGATACCGATCGGCTGGTATCGCCGCGAGCGCCTTGAGGACCACCCGCTCCACTTCCGGGCTCACCGACTCCCGGACGGAGCGAAGCGGTGGAATGACACCGGAAAGTTTGCGCGCGGTGATGGCCTGTGCGGTCGTGGCGTTGTGCGGCGGGTCTCCGGCCAGCATTTCGTAGAGTACGCAGGCGAGCGAGTAAACGTCGCTCCGGGCGTCGATCACGGTCTCGCCCAGCGCCTGTTCGGGACTCATGTACTGCGGAGTACCGATCGACGTACCGGTTTCCGTGAGCCGGCCCCCAATCGCCTGACTGACTGCCAGGGCAATCCCGAAGTCGGCGACCAGGGCCTGCCCGTCGTGGATCAAGACGTTCTCAGGCTTGATGTCCCGGTGGATCACTCCGTGCCGGTGGGCGTAATCCAGGGCGGCGGCCATTTGGCGCGTGATCTCGAGCGCCTGGTCGACCGGGAGCTGGCGTTCCCGCTCCAGCCGGTCCCGGAGGGACTCGCCCTCCACGAAGGGCATGACGTAGAACAGCAGCCCCGCGGCCTCCCCCGAGTCATGTAGCGGCAGGATATGAGGATGCTGCAGGCTGGCCGTAAGCCTGATCTCGCGGAGAAATCGCTCGGGGCCGATCGCGGCCACCAGCTCGGGCCGCAGCACTTTGACCGCCACTTTGCGATCATGCCGGACGTCATGCGCCAGGTACACGACCGCCATTCCGCCCGCACCGAGCTGTCGCTCGATCCGGTAGCGGCCGGCGAGTGCCGGCTCCAACCTTATGCGAATGGGGTCGATGGGTCGGGCCCGCGAGGGTCAATCGAAGGTTGCGGCCCGGCGGACGGGCCGTCAAGCTTGTACCATGACTCGCCCAACTGGTATTCTCGCCGGCCTGATCTCCGCGGTCGTATCGGTTGTCCCCCCCCTCCGGGCCCAGGTCAGTGTCGCCTCGCCTGACGGGCGCAACCGGCTGTCTGTCGAAATTCTCGAAGGAAGCCTCACCTGGAGCCTGAAGCGCGACAATCGCACGCTCATCCTTCCTTCCCGGCTCGGCTTCCGCTTCAGGGGCGCGCCGCCGATCGAACCGGGACTTCGGGTCCGGGACAGCAGCCGCCGGTCGTACGATGCATGGTGGACCCAGCCGTGGGGCGAAGTCTCCCGGGTCCGGGAGCAGTACCACGAGCTGGCGCTCACGGTGGAAGAGTCGGCCGCGCCCTCCCGCCGGTTCCTGCTCCGGATCCGCGCCTTCGACGATGGCATTGGCTTCCGCTACGAGCTCCCCGAACAGCCCGGGCTCGAGGCGTTCGAGATTACCGACGAGCTCACCGAGTTTGCGCTGGCGGACAACGCCCGGGCCTGGTGGATCCCGTCCAACCGGCCGCGGAAGGACCGGTCGGAAATGCTGTACTCCTCGAGCCCGGTCAGCCTGCTCGACAGCGTGCAGACCCCGCTGACCCTGGAATTCACCGACGGCCGCACCGTGATGGTGATCCACGAGGCCCACCTGGCGGACTATGCCCGGATGAACCTGGCGAACCCCCAGATGGAGAACCGGACCCTCCGGGCCGACCTGGCCGCTTACGCGGACGGCGTCAAGGTGCGGGGCCGGACCCCCTTCCTGACGCCGTGGCGAACCATCCAGCTGGCCGACAGCGTCACCCGATTGGCGCCATCGGTGCTGGGACTCAACCTCAATCCGCCTAACGTTCTCTCGAGTACTGACTGGATCAAGCCGATGAAGTACGTCGGGATCTGGTGGGGCATGCACCTGGGCTCCATGACCTGGAGCTCGGGCCCGAAGCACGGGGCGACCACCGGGAACGCCAGACGCTACATCGACTTTGCGGCAGCCAACGGCTTCGGCGGCGTGCTGGTGGAGGGCTGGAACCTCGGGTGGGACGGGGACTGGATTGCC